>CAISKJ010001538.1 GCA_903885885.1 uncultured delta proteobacterium | reverse complement strand
GCGGCGAACGCGTCGTCGGCGAGCGTCGCGGTCATCGTCTCGAGCACGCGCCCGTCGAGCTGCGAGGCCGCGCGCGAGGCGACCGTAACGAGGCCCGCGCCGCCGCGGTGCGCCCCGCGCGCCGTGAGCAGCGCGGCGCCCACCTTGCCCGGGCTCCCGCCCACAACGAGCACGCGGCCGGCGGCGCCCTTGTGCGCGGCGAGCGATCGCGGCGCGGGCGGAGCGAACATCGACAGCGAGGCCGTCGCGCGGCGTAGCACCTCGGCGGGGACGGGCGCACCGAGCGCGATCACCACCACCTCGCCCGCCACGATTCTCCCCGCCCCCGTGTGGAGCCCGGGCTTGCTCGCGGCGAAGGTGCAGGTCAGCTGCGCGCGCACGACGCGGTCCATGGACCCGAGCGGCGCGCCCGTGTCCGCGTCGAGGCCCGAGGGCACGTCGAGCGCGACCACGAGCGCCGGCGCGAGGCGCGCGACGGTCTGCGCGCACCGCAGCGCGGCGCCGTCGAGCGGGCGCGAGAGCCCGGTGCCGAAGAGCGCGTCGATCACGAGCGAGCGCCCCTCGAGGAGGCTCGCGGGGTCGTCGCTCTCGCGGAGCACCGACACGGCGCCGCCCACCGCGTACCACGCGTCGCGCATCACGGCCGCGTCGCCCGTGAGCTTCGCAGGATCGACCACGCACGCGACCGTGAGCTCGAGCGCGGGGCACAGCACGGCGAGGTGGCGCGCCACGACGAGGCCGTCGCCGCCGTTGTTGCCGGGGCCCACGAGCACCGTCGCACGCGTGAAGCCCCGCGCCCCGATGCGCCGCGCGACCTCTTCGGCCGCGCCGCGACCCGCATTCTCCATGAGGAGCACGCCCGGGACGCCCGACGCGATGAGCGCGCCGTCGACCGCGCGCACCTGCTCGCGCGTGAGCAGCGGCGCGTCGGCGCTCACCGGCCCGCGCGCCCCCGCGCGATCGCGCGTCGCATCGCGCGCACCGCGCCGGCCATGCCGCCGATCACCGCGTCGGCCACGATCGCGTGCCCGATGTTGAGCTCGACCACCTCGTCGATCGCCGCCACGGCGCCCACGTTGGCGACCGTGAGCCCGTGCCCCGCGGCCACCCGCAGGCCGAGCGCGTGGGCGCGCGCGGCCCCCTTCGCGAGCGCGGCGAGCTCGTGCGCGAGCGCGGCCCCCTTCGCGTTGGCGTAGTCGCCGGTGTGCAGCTCGATCTGGTCGGCGCCGAGCGCGCGCGACGCGTCGATCTGCGCGTCGTCGGGCGCGATGAAGAGCGACACCTTGATGCCCGCCGCGCGGAGCCTCGCGATCACGGGGCCCAGCGTCTTGCGCTGCCCCACGGCGTCGAGGCCGCCCTCGGTGGTGCGCTCCTCGCGGCGCTCGGGCACGAGCGTGACGTGGTGCGGAAGCACCTCGAGGGCGAGTGCCACCGTCGCGTCGGCCGAGGCCATCTCGAGGTTGAAGGTGCCCCGCACGGTCTCGCGCAACACGCGCACGTCGCGGGGCTGAATGTGCCGCTGGTCTTCGCGCAGGTGCACCGTGATGCCGTCGGCGCCCGCGCGCTCGCAGGCGAACGCGGCCTCGACGGGGTCGGGGTAGGCCGTGCCGCGGGCCTGGCGCAGCGTGGCGACGTGGTCGACGTTCACGTGGAGGGCGACGCGCATGACGTGGGTGCCTTGTTGCCGTTAGCGGAGCATCGAGCGAGCGATCACGATGCGCTGAATCTCGCTCGTGCCCTCGTAGATCATGGTGACGCGGGAGTCGCGCAGGTGGCGCTCGGCGGCGAACTCGCGCGTGTACCCGTAGCCCCCGTGCACCTGCAGCGCGCGGCTCGTGACGCGCCACGCGGTCTCCGACGCGAAGAGCTTGGCCATCGCGGCCTCCGTCGAGAAGGGCCGCTTCGCATCTTTGAGCGACGCCGCGCGGAGCACCAGGAGCTTCGAAGCCTCGAGCTCCGTGAGGTTGTCGGCGAGCATCCACTGGATGGCCTGAAAATTCGCGATGGGCTGGCCGAACTGCTTGCGGTCCTTCGCGTACTCCGTGGCCTCGCGCGTCGCGGCGGCGGCGATGCCGACCGCCTGGGCGCCGATGCCGATGCGCCCGCCGTCGAGGGCCATCATCGCGATCTTGAAGCCGCCGCCCTCGACCCCGAGGAGCGCGTCGGCGGGCACCGACACGTCGTCGAACTCGAGGGGCACCGTGCTCGACCCGCGGATGCCCATCTTGTCTTCGCGGCGCCCCACGCGCAGCCCCTCGGCGCCGCCCTCGACGAGAAAGCAAGACAGGCCCGCGGTGCCCGCGCCGCCCGTGCGTGCCCACACCACCATCACGCCCGCGATGTCGCCCGAGGTGATCCACTGCTTGGCGCCGCGGATGATCCACCGGTCGCCGACGCGCGTGGCCGTGGTGCGCATCGAGCCCGGGTCGCTGCCGGCCTCGGGCTCGCTCAGCGCGAACGACCCCGCGAGGTACTCGCCCGACGCGAGGCGCGACACGTAACGCGCCCGCTGCGCCTCGGTGCCGAAGGCGTTGATCACCTCGCCCACCATGTTGGTCACCGCCATCGTGACCGCCGTGGCCGCGCAGCCGCCGGCGATCTCCATCATCGCAAGCGCATACGAGACGGCGCCCGCCTCCGCGCCCCCGAGGGCCGCGGGGATGTTCACCCCCATGAGTCCCATCGAGGCCATTTCGCGGAGCACCTCGGGGTCGATGCGCTCGTCGCGTTCGAAGCCCGCGGCGCGCTTCGAGAGCACGCGCTCGGCGTAGGCGCGCGCGGTGTCGCGCACCATCATCTGCGTTTCAGAGAGTTCGAAATCCATCGCGGTGGGTCCCAGCCGGTCGGCGCTCGGGGGAGCGGTGAGTGCGCGCGTTGGCGCGGGGTCTACGGGATGTTGACGGTCGTGCGTGCGTACCACGAGCCGGGCGACGGGAGGCGCCAGGCGCGCACCTCGCGCAGCACGCAGTCTGCAACCGCTTCGACCTCGGGCTCGGGGATCGACGCGCCCGCCGTCGCCACGCTCGCATCGGGCGCCGCGTAGAGGGTGACCGCGAGCGCGGCGGTGCTGCCGTTGCGGCACGCGGCGAGGGCCGCGCGGCGCTGCCGAAGGAGCGTGTTGAGGCGCGAGGGGGGCCACTCCGTCGCGGGCCGCGCGTCGGGTCCGCCGTCGAGCTCCATGGCCCACGTGATCTCGGCCTCGCCGCCGCAGGGGAGCCCGAAATCGGCGTGCGCGAGCGCCTGCTGCATGCAGCGCTCGGTGTCGCGATCGCCCATCGTCGACGAGGTCGGCATCACCCAGCGCACGGCCCCGTCGGTGCCCACGCGGATCTTGAAGCCCACGCGCCCCGACAAGCACGGAATGGCCTCGAGGCGCTGCGTGAAACACGCCGTGAGCTGCGCCTCGGCGGCGTGCAGCGCGGCGCGAACGCGCGGCTGCGGCAGCGTGCCGAGCTGCCCCTCGATCGACATGCCGCCCGCGTGCGTCGGGCAGTCGGAGCCCGCGCGCGGGCGCGCAGGCTCGCTCGTGGGCGCGCGCGGCGCCTCGCGCTGGGCCACAACCTGCGGCGGCGGCGGCGACGCGCTGCCACAGCCGAACAAGCAGAGAAACGCGAGCGGGGTGATGGCGCGCATGAGCGGGAGCGGAGTCTGCCAGACCTTCGCCCGTCGCGGCCAGAGAGTTGCCCCGATCACGCCGTGCGGTCGTCGCGCGCGGCGACCACGGCGAGCGCGAAGGTGCTCGCGGCGCGGCGTTTCGCGAGGGTCTGCGCACCGTTGGGGGCCACGATGCGAGAGCGCCCCTGCCCCGGCACCGACGGCGCGCCGGGGCCCCAGTTGGCGTTCACAACCGTTACGCCGAAGCGGCGCGCGAGGTCGGGCAGCAGCGCGTCGCGGGCGTCGTCGGGGGGCTCGTCGACCCACGCCGACGGAAAGAGCACCGCGTCGGCGGCGCCGAGCGCGTCCGGCGCGTCGTCGGCGACGAAGTGGACGTCGAAGCACACGCACGCCGTCACGCGCAGCCCACGGTGCGTGACCAACGGGGTGCCGAGGTCGCCGGGTGCGGCCCAGCGCTCGGGGTACCAGGGGTGGCGCTTTCGCCAGTGCCCGACGCGCTCGCCGGACGGGTCGTAGAGGCACAGAGAATTGAACACCCGCGCGCCGTCGCGCTCGACGATGGGGCCCGCGAGGGAGACGCCGTGGGCGCGGGCGAGGCGCGCGAGGCCCTGCGCGCTCGGGCCGTCGAGCGGCTCGGCGAAGGGCGCGAGGTCGAAGTCGCCGCGCGGCGAGACGTAGCCCGTGAGCGCGCACTCGGCGAGGAGCACCAGGTCGGCCTCGGCCCGCATCGAAGCGAGGGCGCGGTCGACGAGGCCAAGCATCGCCGCGGGCGCGCCGTAGCGGTGCGGGAGCTCGAGCGCGGCGATGCGGAGGGAGGGCACGCGCGAACCCTTCGACGAAAACCGCGCGCGACGCAACCGCCGGCGGGCCGAGAACGCTCGGAATCCCGGTGCTGCGCATCGCGTTTTTGCGTATAGACCGCCCGTCTCTACCGAGGAAGCCCGCCCCATGACTGACCCCGCCTCGCTGGATCCCTTCGCCGAGCTCGGCAAGCGTCGCCGCAGCCCGTGGCGTGTGATCCTTGTGCTCTTGCTCGTCGCGGCCGTCGGCGGCTACGCGGCGTTCGGGCGTCGGCCGAAGCCCAAGCTCATTCAGTACGTGACGGCCGCGGCCACCGTGGGCGACGTGCAAGAGACCGTCGAGACGAGCGGCACGGTGCAGCCCGTGGTGCAGGTGCAGGTGGGGAGCCAGGTGAGCGGCCGCATCGCGCGGGTGCTCGTCGATTTCAACCACCGCGTGCGGGCGGGGCAGCTCCTCGCCGAGATCGACCCGACGCCCTTTCGCGCGAGCCTCTTGCAGTCGCGCGCCCAGGTGATGACGGCCGAGGCGCAGCTCCAGCGCGCGCGTGCCAACGAGCAGCTCGCGGCCACCAACCTGCACCGCGCCGAAGACCTCCGCGCGCGCGGCCTCAACGCCCAGAGCGACGTGGATCAGAGCCGCGGCGCGCACCTCGTCGCGCGGGCCGACATCGCCCTCGCCACCGCCGAAATCGCGCGGGCCCGCGCCTCCCTCACGAGCGCCGAGACCAACCTCGCATACACGCGCATTCTCGCGCCCATCGACGGCGTGGTGATCCAGCGCTCGATCGACGAGGGGCAGACCGTCGCCGCGAGCTTTCAGGCGCCGGTGCTCTTCCTCCTCGCGGGCGACCTCACGCGGATGCGCATCATGGCGAACATCGACGAGGCCGACATCGCCAAGGTGCGCGAGCGCCTCGTGGCCGAGGCCCGCGTCGATGCCTTTCCGGGCGAGCTCTTCCGCGGCGAGGTCACCGAGGTGCGCTACGGCGCCACCACCACGTCGGGCGTGGTCACCTACCCCGCGGTGCTCACGGTGCAAAACCCCGCGCTCAAGCTCCGCCCCGGCATGACGGCCACCATCACCGTCACTTCGAACCGTCACACGGGCGTGCTGCGCGTGCCCAACGCGGCGCTGCGCTACGAGCCCGGCGCGTTCTCCGAGGGCGCCGACGCGGGCGTGCGACCGCGGCCGTCGCGCAACGCCGACCACCCCGACGGCGGCGCCGACACCACGCGCTGGGGCACCGTGTACGTGCTCCAGAGCGGCTCCCCTCGCCCCGTGCGCGTGCGCATCGGGCTCATCGACGAGGCGCTCACCGAGGTGTCGGCCGAAGGCCTCGCCGACCGCGCTCTCGTCGTCGTCGACGAGATCGATTCGACGCCCGCAGCGAGCCGTCCGGGCGCGGCCTTCGGCGGCAGCAGCCGAAGCAGGGCGCGGTGACACCGTGAGCGGCCCCATCATCGAGATGGACGGCATCGAGAAGGTGTACCTCACGGGCGAGGTGGTCTTTCGCGCGCTGCGCGGCGTGTCGCTCCGCATCGAGCCCGGCGAGTTCGTCGCCGTGGGCGGCCCCTCGGGCAGCGGCAAGAGCACGCTCATGAACGTTATCGGCTGCCTCGACCGCCCCACGAAGGGCCGCTACCTCCTCGCGGGCCACGACGTGTCGAACCTCGACGCCGACGCGCGCGCCTTCGTGCGCAACCGTCTGTTGGGCTTCGTGTTTCAGGGCTTCAACCTCCTCGCGCGCACCTCGGCCCGCGAGAACGTCGAGCTGCCCCTCGCCTACCGCGGCGTCGGCGGCAAAGAGCGGCGCCAGCGCGCGGCGAAGGCCCTCG
>CAISKJ010001537.1 GCA_903885885.1 uncultured delta proteobacterium | reverse complement strand
GCACCCAACGACCGAAGGAGACGAGCGCGTCTTCGATCACGTCGCGCGTCTCTTCGGCGCGCCGCAGCGCCTCGGCGAGTATCTTGCGCTGTGGGGCGTCGAGGGGCCTGGGGGCGGTGACGGACAGTTCGCGCGAGGGCTTCGCCGCGTCGGTTCGTGGGGGCTTCGGCGTCTTCATCGGGAGGGATTGTACACCGGGTCGGAGCCCTCGAACGCGAAGCGGCCGAGGGGGTGCCGGCGGGCGTTTCGACACCTACGGGCCGATCGCCGCCGCCTCGCGATACGCTCGACGTGATGGGGCCCCCAACGGCCAGCAGCGTCACGGCCCGCGCGGGCGCCCTGCCGCCATCGCTTCGCGTAGGCGATGTCCTGTCCACGCTCGCGGCACGACTCCCCCTTCGCGGTCGCGGTGCCACAGGGCGCGGACGCGCGACGACGGGGCGCCACGCGCGAGCCGCGTGCTCCGTCGACCTCATCGTGAGCCGATCTGGACGCCGATCGCCCTCGACGACGCGGGCAACGTTCATCTCAGCGCGTACATCATCGGCACCGTGAACTTCGGCAACGGGCCCCTGAGCGGCATGGACCGCGTCGCCGTCGCGAAGCTCGGCCCCACCGGCGACGCGCTCTGGAGTCGCATCTATGCCAACGGCGGACACCAGTACGCCACGGGCATCGCCGTGGCCTCGACGGGCGCCATCGTCATCGAGGGCGGCTTCGAAAACACGCTCAACTTCGGCGCGACGCCGCTCGTGAGCGCGGGCGGCGACGACCTCTTCGCCGCGGGCTTCAGCGCCGCGGGCGCCACGCGCTGGAGCCATCGGTACGGCGACGCGGCGCTCTATCAGAAGGGGCTCGACGTCGCGATCGACCGCGGCGGCAACGCGGTGTTCGTCGGCGAGCTGAGCGGCGCCGCGACCTTTGGCACCATGCCCTTCACCGGAGACAACCGCGACCTCGTGGTTGTGAAGCTCGACGCGCGCGGCGAGCACGTGTGGAGCCGCCACTGGGGCGACGGCGCGATGCAGGTCGCCACCGGCGTCGCCGTCGACGCCGACGACAACGTGGTGTTCGCGGGGCGCCTCGACGGCCACGTGGACTTCGGCGGCGGCCCCGTGGGCTCGGGCGTCGGCCTCTTTCTCGCGCGCCTCACGCCGGCGGGCGCGCTCTCGTTCGTGCGGGCCTTCGCCGCAACCGCGCCGCAGGTGATGCGCGTGCGCGTCGCGACCGACGGCGCTGGCAACATCTACGTCGCAGGGAGCGTGATCGGCGGCCTCGACCTCGGCGCCGGCATGATCGCCGGCCGCGGTGACTTCGACGTCTTCGTGGCGCGCTTCGACCCGCGCGGCGCGCTCGTGTGGCACCGCGAGTTCGGCGACGCGATGGGCCAGCAGGTGACCGACATCGCCGTCAACGCCGCGGGCGACGTGGCCGTCGTCGGCCTCTTCGACGGGACCATCGACTTCGGCGGCGGCCCCCTCACGAGCCGCGGCGGCGACGAGTTCGTGGGCGGAGACGCCTTTGTCGCGCGCTTCGACGCCGACGGCTCGCACCGCTTCAGCGCGCGCTACGGCGACGCGGCGGCGCAGCGCGCGCAGAGCGTCGCCATCGACGCGCGCGGAGACGTCGTCGTCGCGGGCGAATTTCGCGGGCAGATCGACCTCGGCACGGGCCCCCTCACGAGCGCGGGCGGCACCGACATCTTCGTCGCGCGCGTGCCGATCCCGTAGCGCGGTCGCGGCGCGCCAGCGGTCGACGGTGCGCGGGCGTCGAAGGAGTTTGCGCGGCCCGCGGTGCCGACCTCGAAGCGTGCGCGGGCCGCGCCCCGGGTGAGCCCGTGGGGCGCTCGCACCTTCGTGCCTCGATGGGGCGTCTGCGCGGCGCCAGATGCCGCGGCTCCCCTCCGCATGTCGTGCCGATTCGGCGCTGGAACACGCCGTGCGTGGTGTTCGCGGTCGCACAACACGGCCGCCCGCTTCGCTCGATGAAACACCATCGCGCGAGCGCCCGAAGGTCGCGACCGAGGAGATTCAATGAAAGCCATCGTGCTCACCGCCTACGGCAGCGTCGACAACCTGGAATCGCGCGATCTGCCCGAGCCCGCAACGGGCCCCGGAGAGATCAAGGTGCGCGTCGCCGGCGCCAGCATCAACCCGGTGGACTACAAGCTGCGATCGGGCGCGCTCAAGGCGATGATGCCGCTCGAGCTGCCGACGGTGCTGGGCCGCGATGCGTCGGGCACCGTCGTCGAGGTAGGCGCGGGCGTGACGCGCTTCAAGGTCGGCGATCGCGTGCTCGGGCTCGTGATGGGCGCCTACGCAGAGCGCGTCGTCGCGAAGGAAGATGCCTGGGCCATGGTGCCCGCGAAGCTCGACCTCGGCGACGCGGGCGCGCTCCCGCTGGTGCTGCTCACGGGCGCGCAGCTTATCGAAGAAGCACTCAAGCCGAGCGCGGGCGATGTGGTGCTCGTCACGGGCGCCGTCGGTGCCGTCGGACGCACCGCGGTGTACGCCGCGAAGGCGCGTGGCGCCAGGGTGTGGGCCGGTGTGCGGCGCGATCGACTGCGAGAAGCATCGGAGCTGGGCGCCGCGGGGGTGGTCGCGCTCGACGATCCGGCGGCGGTCGAGCGGCTTCCGATGCTCGACGGCATCGCCGACACGGTGGGCGGCGCGACGCTCAGCGGACTGCTCGGCAAGGTAAAGAAGGGCGGAACCATCGCCAGCGTCGTCGGTGAACCGGCGGGCGCCGCTGCGCGAGGCCTCGTCGTTCACGCCATGCGGGCCCATCCCGACGCGGCCCGGCTCGAGGCGCTCACGCGCGCGGTGGCCGACGGGGCCTTCGCGATCCCCATCGAGCGCAGGCTCCCGCTGGCCTCTGCGCGCGAGGCGCAGCAGCTCGCCGAACATCACGCGGGCGGAAAGATCCTCCTGCTCGGCTGAGGCGCACGCGATCGCCCCAGCGCCCCGGTTGGGGCGACGAAGGTCTACCACCGTCGAGTCACGAAAGAGGTTGAACCCGTGAGCTATCAAAGCGTGAATCCAGCGACGGGCAAGGTCATCGAGACCTTCGCCGAGCTCACCCCCGACCAGCTCGAAGCGGCCATCACGAAGGCCGCAGACTGCTACGCCGTATGGCGTCGCAAGCGCTACGCCGAGCGCGCCGTGGTGGTGCACAACGCGGCGCGGCTCCTCGCGGCGAACGTTGACGCGTTCGCGCGCCCGGCGACGCTCGAGATGGGCAAGCGCATCGGCGAGGCCCGCGGTGAGGTCGAGTTCAGCGCGCGCATTCTCGACTACTACGCAGACCACGCGGAGGGCTTTCTGGCCCCCGTGAAGCTCGACCCCGCCGTGGGCGAAGCGCACATGGAGAGCAGCCCCCTCGGCATCATCTTCGGCGTCGAGCCGTGGAACTTCCCCTACTACCAGCTCGCGCGCGTCGCCGGGCCGCACCTCATGGCTGGCAACGTGCTGATGGTCAAACACGCTGGCTGCGTTCCGCAGTGCGCCGCGGCCTTCGCGAAGCTGTGGATCGACGCGGGCGCACCGGCGGGGCTCTACACCAACCTGCCCATCTCCCATGAGCAGTCCGACGTGCTCGTCGACGACCCGCGCATCAAGGGCGTCGCGCTCACCGGCAGCGCCGAGGCGGGACGCAGCCTCGCCGCGCGCGCCGGGCGAAACCTCAAGATCTCGTCGCTGGAGCTCGGCGGCAGCGACGCGTTCATCGTGCTCGAAGACGCCGACCTCGAGAACGCCGTGAAGTGGGCGGTGTGGGGTCGCATGTACAACGCCGGCCAGACCTGCTGCGCGGCCAAGCGCTTCATCGTGGTCGAGTCGCTGGCAGATCGGTTCATCAGCCGCTTCAAGGCTGCGCTCGCCGCGCTCGAGCCCGGTGATCCGATCGACGAGAAGACCACGCTCGGGCCGCTCTCCACGGAGGCGGCGCTCGTGATGCTCCTCGCACAGGTCGATCGTGCCGTGAAGCGCGGCGCCACGGTTCTACTCGGTGGCAAGCGCATCGATCGTCCGGGCTCCTTCATGGAGCCCACCATTCTGACGGACATCAGACCCGACAACCCCGCGTTCCGCGAAGAGTTCTTCGGCCCGGTGGCGCTGTTCTTTCGCGTCAACGATGAGGCCGAAGCCATTCGACTGGCGAACGACTCGGACTTCGGACTCGGCGGCTCGGTGTTCACCGCAGACGTCGCGCGCGGTCGCCGCGTCGCGAGCCAGGTGGAGACCGGAATGATGTTCGTGAACAACCTCTCGTGGACCGACGCCGCGCTGCCCTTCGGCGGCATCAAGAACTCGGGCTACGGACGCGAGCTCGGTGACCTCGGCATTCAGGCCTTCGTCAACAAGAAGCTCGTGCGCATCGCCTCGATGGAAGCGCCCCGCTGACGACGCACGCCCCGCTGTCCGCGCGCGCGACAGGCGCGGGGAGCTTCGGGGACGGCGTCCTCACGGCCGCCGGCTTCTTCGGGGGCGACTTCGGGG
>CAISKJ010001536.1 GCA_903885885.1 uncultured delta proteobacterium | reverse complement strand
CGGTCTGGCCGAAGAGGTCGGCCGCGAGGCGCTCTTCGGAGAGGGCGCCGCACTCGACCACGACGAAGGGGGCGCCCGCGCGGGCCGAGGCGGCGTGGAGGGCCTCGGCCACCAGGCGCTTGCCCGTGCCCGGCTCGCCGAAGAGGAGCACCGGGGCGTCGGTGGGGCTCAGCCGCGCGAGGCGCGCGAAGAGCTCGCGCATGGCCACCGAGCGGCCCAGCAGCGGGCCGAAGCGCTCGCCGGGCCACAGGTCGACGGGGGCCGGCGAGGGCTCGTAGCTCACCGTGAAGGTGGTCGAGCCCGCCTGCACGCGGCCGCCGTCGGGGACGCGCGCACACTGCACCAGCACGCCCTCGACGAAGGTGCCGTTGCGGCTCCCGAGGTCGCGCGCCCACACCCCGTCGTCGCGGGCCTCGAGCTCGACGTGGAGGCGCGACACGGCCGGGTCGGCGACGAAGATCTCGGCGCCGGGCCCGGAGCCCGCCACGGCGCGGCCGTCGAGGGTGGCGGCGTGCGGGCCCGCCGTGTCGGTCCAGCGGAGCTGCGGGCGGCGGCGGGTGGCCACGAGCGCGGCGTGGGAGGCGTCGTGTGGCGCCGGCGCGTCGGGAGGGCGAAGACCCTGGGAGGGCATTGTACCGCGACGATACAGCCACCGTGCCGACATCGAGCGTACGAATTTACAACGCGGCTTGCGACGCGACCTCGAGTGATCCCCTCGCGCGCCGTTGGTAAGTTGTGCGAGGCTCACATGAGAATGACGACCGAGACGCAACCCGAGGCGGCGCCCGCGAAGGCGCGGATCCTCTTCGTCGACGACGACGCGCAAATCACCGCCTCGATGAGCCGCCTCCTGTCGCGCGAGCCCTTCGAAGTGCAGACAGCCAACTCGGCGGCCGAGGCGCAGGAGCTTCTCGCCGAGCAGACGTTTGAAGTCGTCGTGGCCGACGAGATCATGCCGGGCATCCGGGGCTCGGAGTTTCTCGGCCAGCTTCGTCGCGATCGCCCCGACGTCGTGCGCATCCTCATGACGAGCGAGGGGAGCCTCGAGACGGCCATCAAGGCCGTCAACGAGGGGGGGATCTTTCGCTTCATTCGCAAGCCCTGCGACCCCCGAGAGATCGCGCGAAACCTCCACGACGCGGTGGCCCATCACCGCGCGCACGCGCCCTCGCCGGCCTCGCTCGCGCCGCCGCCGGACCCGGCCCTCGCCGAGCTCCAGACCCGCTACGACCGCGCCGTCGACGGCCTCTGGATGGCCATGCAGCCCGTCGTGTCGGCGCCGCAGCGCAACGTGTACGCGTACGAGTGCCTCGTGCGAACGCGCGAGCCCACGGTGCCCCACGGCGGCGCCTTCGTCGAGCTCGCCGAGCGCCTCTCGCAGTCGCAGTCGCTCGATCGGTTCATCCGCGCGCGCGTCGCCACGATGCTCCGCGACAGCGCCGACGACCTGGTGGTGCTGGTCAACCTGCACCCGAGCTCCCTCGACGACGACGACCTCTTCGCGCCCGACGCGCCCCTCTCGGCCTTCGCCGGGCGCGTGGTGCTCGAGATCACCGAGCGCGCCGCCCTCACCGACATGAAGGCCGTGCGCGACAAGGTGCAGTCGCTCCGCAACCTCGGGTACCGCATCGCCGTCGACGACCTCGGCGCGGGCTACGCGGGGCTCCAGAGCCTGGTGATCCTCACGCCCGAGATCGTGAAGATCGACATGGAGCTGGTGCGCAACATCGACACGTCGCCCACCAAGGCCACGCTCGTCGCGGCGGTGATCACCCTGTGCCGCCAGCTCGGCGCCAAGGTGATCGCCGAGGGCATCGAGACCGACGAGGAGTTTCGCGTCCTGCAGAGCATGGGCTGCGAGTTTCTGCAGGGGTACTACTTCGCGAAGCCGGGGCCCGCGTACCCGACCGTGCGCTGGCCCGCGTAGCCGCGCTCAGCGCGCCGCGCGAAAGCCCACCCAGCCGAACACAGGCAGCCCGTGGTCGGCCGTGACGGTGCGCCCATCGGCGGAGACGCGGCCCGTGTCGACCACGCCGAGGCTCCCCGGCGGGAGCACCTCGGGGGCGAGCGCCTCGCCGACCATCACGAACTCCACCGCGGCGCCCGGCGCGAGGCCCGCGTCGTTGGGGAGCGTCACGGCCGCCTGCGTCGCGCAGCGCGCGCCCGCAGGGCTCACCGTGTACATGCTCGCGACGCCCGACGCCGCGAGGCCGTAGAAGGGCGGGAGGTCGGCGCGCTCGACGCGCACGGCGGTCACGCGCGCGAGGGTGCGAAAGCCCACGTCGAGGCTGCCCGGCGCGATGTGCAGCGCGAACCCGTCGGCGAGCGCGAGGCGCTGCGCCCCGTCGCCGAGGCGGGGCACGGGCACCGACGGCGCCGCGAAGAGCGACGGGACGCGCAGGTCGCCGAGGCTCACGCGCTCGACCCGCGCGGCGCGCGCGGGGTTTACGTCGAGCGCGAGGTCGGCGTGGTAGCCCGCGCCGTCGACGGCGAACACCGCGCCGCCGGGGTACGTCGCCGAGGCGGTGAAGCACACGTCGGTGCGCAGCGAGAAGCGCCCGTCGGAGCGGGTGCGCGCGCCCACGCAGGCCGCGCCGCACAGGCTGATGGCCTCGTCGGCGAGGCCGCCGCCGCGCTCGTCGACGAGGCGGCCCTCGACCACGCCGAAGGAGACAGCCCCCGCGGGGCAGGGCGACGGGGGCGCGACGGGGGGCGTGACGGGGGGCGTGACGGGGGGCGTAGGGGCCGCGGAGGTGTCTTCGACGGGCGCGCACGCGCACGCCAGGGCCGCGAGGCACGCTGCGGCGCGCAGCGCGCGGGCGAGGCTCATCGGAGGGCCTCTTCGATGGCGCGCGTGAGGCCCGGCGGGTCGAGCGTGACGGCCAGGTACGTGAGCCGCCCCTCGCGGTTGATGAGCGCGAGCAGGGGGAAGGGGGTGTTGTTGTCGCCGCGCCCGAGAATCATCTCGGCGTAGGTGCGCGTGGTCGAGGTGCCCATCGGAAAGGTGAGGCCCGCGTGGCCGGCGTAGGCGCGCACGTCGTCGACGGTGTCGGGGCGCGGCCCGGCGGAGACGGGCGGCGAGACGCCCACGACCGCGAGGCCCTGCGCGCGAAACCGCGCCCACACGTTGGCCTCGAGGTAGGGCAGCTCGAAGCCGCACACGGGGCACCAGGTGGAGAAGTACGCGATGAGGAGCGGGTGCCCGCGCTCGTCGACGCTGCGCCACGCGCGGCCGTCGGTGAGCTCGGCGGCCTCGTCGGGGGCCGCGTCGCCGGGCTCGACCCCGCGCGCGTTGGCCGAGAGGGCGAGGGAGGAGGTGGCGGGCTCCGAGCCTCCCGTCGTGAGCTGCAGCGCGCCCTGGCGCGGGTCGGCGTCGGGCGCCGAGAAATCGACCTGCAGCTCGCGGCTCTCGCCGACGCCGAGGGCGAACTCCGCGGGAGACACCGAGAACGCCGGCGCGTCGACGGTGGCGAGCACGCGCGTCGCCGGCGCGAGCCCGAGGTTCTCGACGGTGACGAAGGCGCGCCGCGCGACGCCCGCGCCCACGCGGCCGAAGGAGAGGGGCTCGTCGGTGACGTCGAGGTAGGGGGCCGCGAAGCCGCGGCGCTCGCGGTAGGTCTGAAAGCGCCCCCAGTCGGCGAGGGCCACCACGTCGCCGCGCACGTCGACGCCCCGCACGCGCGCGAAGGTGTTCGGGTGCGGCGGCCGCACGACGGCCGCGAGCTGGGGCCGTCGCGGGTCGTCGAGCGCGTACACCCGCAGGTCGCGCGACGCCGCGACGTAGAGCCGCCCGTCGGCGACGGTGAGCTGACCCACCGGGGCGGCCAGCGCGATGCGGCCCGCGACGGCGGGCGCCGCGGGGCGGCTCACGTCGACGATCACCACGCCCGTGCTGCCGCTCACGTACGCCATCGACCGCGCGGCGTCGACGGCGACCGACTGCGCGACGCCGCCCGTGGCGACGCGCCCCACGACGCGCAGCGCGAGGGGGTCGGTCGCGTCGACGAGCGCGAGGCCGCCCTCGCCGTCGGCGACGTAGAGCGTAGCGCCCACGAGCGTGAGCCCCTGCGCGTTGGTGAGGCCGCCGAGCGTCGCGCGCTGCACGAGGGCGCGGCCCTCGCGCGCGAAGACCCCGAGGCCCTCGCGGAGCATCGAGGCGATGACCACGTCGCCGCGCACCGCCGCCGAGGCGAGCACGCGCCCCGGCGGGGCCGCGTACGCCGCCGCGATCACCGCCCGCGCGCCCACCTCGAAGGCCGCGAGAAACGACGGGCCCGTCGCGTCGGCGCGGAACGTCACGTAGGCCGTCGCGCCCGCGAGCGTGACGTGCGTGCAGCGAAAGTACTCGGCGCCGTCGAGCTGCGTGTCGGCGGGCGGCGCGACGACGGGCGCCGCGGGGTCGCGCGCGTCGACCACGACGAGGCCCTCGCGGGCCCCGCAGGCGACGAAGCGCCCGTCGTCGGCCGCGCGCACCTCGATGATCTCGGCGTCGCCCACCGACACCGCGGCGAGGGGGACGAGAGGCTGCCCCGGCGTCGCCATCGTGAT
>CAISKJ010001535.1 GCA_903885885.1 uncultured delta proteobacterium | reverse complement strand
TCGCGCGCCAGGTGCTCGCCGAGGGGCGCGACCACGAGTACGTGGTGGGCGCTCGCGACGTACCTCGCTACCTCGGCGTGCCCAAATACCGCGTGGGCAAGAAGGAAGAGCGCGACGAGATCGGCCTCACGACGGGCCTCGCGGTGACCTCCTTCGGCGGCGACCTGCTCGTCGCCGAGGTGGCCGTGGTGCCTGGCAAGGGCAAGCTCATCGTGACGGGCAAGCTCGGCGACGTGATGCAGGAGTCGGCGCAGGCCGCGATGAGCTACGTGCGCTCGCGCGCCCGCGACTTCGGCCTCGACCCCGACTTCTATGCGAAGATCGACGCGCACATTCACTTCCCCGAGGGGGCCATTCCCAAAGATGGCCCGAGCGCGGGCGTGACCATGGCGACCTCGCTCGTCTCGACGCTGCTCAAGGTGCCCGTGCGCCGCGACGTCGCGATGACGGGCGAGATCACCCTGCGCGGTCGCGTGCTCCCCATCGGCGGCCTCAAGGAGAAGCTCCTCGCGGCCCACCGCGGTGGCATTCGCACCGTCGTGGTGCCGCGCGAGAACCGAAAAGACATTCGCGAGGTGCCCCGCCGCGTGCTCAAGAGCCTGCGGGTCGTGCTCGCCGATCACATCGACGACGTGCTGCGCGAGGCCCTCGTGCTGCCGCACCCGGAGAAGCTCTTCGGCGACCGCCCGCGGCCCATGGAGTACCGCGAGGGCGTGCTCGTCGAGCCCGAGGCCGACGCCCCGGCGATCTCGTCGGAGCCCGAAGCGGGCGTTCACGGCCATCACTGACGCGACCATGTCGTTGCGCTCGCGCGCGTGACCGGATAGAACATCGGCCCGCGCGCGGGTAGCTCAGTGGCAGAGCGCCTGTCTTACACACAGGTGGTCGCAGGTTCGATCCCTGTCCCGCGCACAGCCTCGACCTGTTTCGTTACGAAGGAGCGTCGTGCGATGCTGGCTCGCGAATACTGCAAAGACCTTGTGTCACGCTACGCGACGGGGGCCGGTGTGGGCTCCATGGTGCCCATCCCTGGCACTTCGCTCGCGATCACGGCGGCCGAGGTCAAGCTCGTGGCCGACATTGCGCGGGTCTACGGCGAGACGCTCACCGACAACGAGGCCCTCCGCGTCATCGCACTCTCGGGCGCCAAGAACGTGGGCGTCAAGGCCGTAGGCGAGGCCGCCGCGTACCTCCCCATCGTAGGGTGGATCGCGCGGCCCGCGCTCTTCGCCGCCTCGGTGAAGGCCGTGGGCGACACGGTGATTCTTCACTTCGAGACGCGCAACCCCGACGCTCACGCGCGGGTCTGATCGCTCACCAGGCGAGTGCGTGCGCGTCGTCGCGCAGGCCGCCCTCGTCGCGCCCCCACAGTACGATCGTCGCAGTGCCGTCGAAGAAGCTCGTCGCATACGCCCGGGCCGAAGGGGCGTTCGTCGTCGGCGTCGCGGTCCAGCGCTCGCGCGCCACGTCGTAGCACGCGCCGTCGTCGCGGAGCCCGCTGGCGTCGCGGCCGCCCCACAGCATCACGCCGCCGGGCACGCGCGCGTGTGCTTGCGCGAAGCGCGAGGCGAAGGGGGGATCGTTGCGCAGCGCACGCCAGTGCGACGTGGCGGCGTCGAAGAGCGCGACGCCGTCGCCGTTGAGGGTCCAGATGCCGCCGGGCACGATCAGCGCGAGCGGCCCCGACGCGGCGGACGGCGCGCCCGTGCGGTCGAGGGGGCGCCACGTGTCGGCAGCGAGGTCGTAGCGGGCGGCGTCTTCGGCGCCGAGCGCGAGCGCGTCGCCCGCGCCGCCCCACACGATGACCGAGCCCTCGTCGCAGCGGAGCGTCGGGCCCGTGCGCGCGCGCGGGGCGCCGGCTTCGGCGAGTGCGCGCCAGGTGTCGGTCGTCGGGTTCCATGCGGCGCCGTCGCCGAGCGCTTCGCCCTCG
>CAISKJ010001534.1 GCA_903885885.1 uncultured delta proteobacterium | reverse complement strand
CTCGCGCGGCGCGGGCGCCAGATGATCCAAGAGGCGAGCGCCCTCGTGGCGTCGGTGCGCGACATCGGAAGGGAGCCCTCGGGCACGCTGCGGGTGCTGTTTCCCGTCGGTCTGCCGCCGCACCTGCTCGTGCGGCTCTTCGCCGTGATGCGCGAGGCGTATCCGCGCCTCTCCATCGAGGCGCGCGTGAGCGCCGACCCGGTGGGCGGCCTCCTCGACGACGTCGACGTGGCCGCGCACTTCGGCGCGCGCGCGCCGCCGGGGCCGTGGGTCTCGCACGAGGTGATGCGGGTGCGCGCGCGCCTCATCGCGCACGGCGACTACCTCGCGCGCCGCGGCACCCCGACGACGCTCCAGTGCCTCGCGAAGCACGAGCTCTTCGCGTGGGACTGCCCCGACGGCGACCCGCGCGCGTGGCCCCTGTGGTCGGGCGGCACGCTGCGCGTCGAGCCCGTGCTCGTCGCGTCGGACATTCATTTTTTACGGCAGTGCGTGCTGGCGGGGCACGGCATCGCGCTCGTGCCCGACGCCATGGTGCCCGACCCGGGCACCGACCCCGACGCGGTGGTCCCCGTGCTCGACGATCAGGTGGGGAGAGACATCCCCGTGCGCATCGTGGTGCCCTCGGTGCTCACCGAGGTGCCGCGCATCAAGGCCCTCTTGAGCCACGTGAAGGCCTTCACCCACCAGCTCTGAGCCCTACCGGCAGAGGGTGGGGTTGGGCGGCGGCGGCAGCGGGTACGAGGCCGTGGCGACGGCCGCGAACTCGCACTGGCGGTCGTCGGCCTGGCAGCCCGCCTGGCTCACGCAGCGCCCCGTCGCGTCGGTGCGCTGGCACTGGCACTCGCGGTCGTTCTCGGCGCACAGCTCGGTGAGCTCCATCATGCCTTCGTCTTCGTGGTTGAGCTTGTGGCAGTGGGTCACGAAGCGTCCGGTGAAGCCGCGAAAGTTCATCATGATGGGGCGCGCGCGGTCGTCGGCTTGCACCCAGAAGGTGTCGCGCCAGTGGGCGAAGTTGGGCTCCTTGTTCGAGTCGTTGGGGCACACGAGAAACGGGTTGATGTGAATGTGAAACGGGTGGCCGTCGAAGGCGACGACCTCCCACCGCTCGCTGCGCCCCACCACGCCGACGCGATCGCTGCGGTAGCCGCGCGCGCGCCGCGCCTCGAAGTTGCGGCAGTTGATGTTGGGCGCGGGGCACTGGCACACGGGCGTCGCGGGGGCAGCGTGCGCCTCGCTCGGGATGCACGTTCCGCCGCGCGACATCATCGCGGAGGAGGGCGCCGCGATGGGCTGCATCAGGAGCCCCACGCGCTGGTGGACGCGCGTCACCGACTCGCAGCTCACCTGCGTCATGGCGCCGTCGACGTTGCCCATCCACGTGACCGGCGGCGCGTGCGCCGTCACCACCGACTCGGGCGGAATCTGCGTGCTCGTGGCCGCGGGCGCGTCGGCGCGCACCTCGACGATGGCGATCACGCGGCCCGCGAGGTCGTGCGGGCGACGACCGACGAGGCACAGCGTCTGCGGCGCGGCGGGCATCTGCACGAAGCTGTCGACGCGGTACCCCGGCGAGACCCACACCGCGTCGTTGCGTTAGTAGTGCGGCATGGTGATGCCGTCGCGCGCGTACTGAACCATCTGCACGAGGCGCAGCGGGTTGTAGCTCGTGCAGTTGGCGTCGCTGCCGACGTAGAGCTTCATGGCCATCTCGTCGGGCGTGCCGGCGTACACCATGCGCCAGCGCTCGACCTGGCCCGGCGCCGTGATGAGCCGCGGCTTCACGCGCCCATTCACGAGCATGGGCATCCCCTCGGTGACCGACAGAAAGTTGTCGATCGAGAGGTTGTTCTCGTTGCACGCGTCGCCCTCTCGCAGGGGCATCGCGGTCTCGTGGTGCAGCGGAATCTCGTTGATCACCATCACGCGCTCGCGCGTCGCGGCCACGGCGGGCTCCGCGTCGAGCGGGCCCTCGACGATGAGCGCGCCGGCCACGCCGTTCACCACCTGAATGGCCGTCGAGCCGTGGGTGTGCGGGTGGTACCAGTCGGTGCCCTCGTGGTGGGTGCCGTCTTCGTCGAGGTCCCAGCGGTAGCGGGCCGAGCGCCCCTGGGCCACGGTGAGCAGCACGTTGTCGCCGTAGAAGCGCCCGTCGGGCCCGCAGCCGTCGCCGGTGCAGGGCGCCGTAGGGTCGGCCGCGGCGAGGTCGGGGCGCACATGGCCGCCGTGAAAGTGCAGGTTGGTGAGGTTGAAGTCGTGGCACGTGGGGGCCTCGTGGCCCTCCATGCCCGACACCTCGCGCCCGTCGACGCGGGTGAAGCCGTTGTGGAGGTCGATGCGCACGCGGCGGTTGGCCCCCGCGCGCACACGAATCGTCGGCCCCGGAACGAGCCCGTTGTACGTGCGCATGCAGTAGCGCGCGCCGTCGAGCGTCACGGGGCGGGGGCCGTACTCGAGGCGGTAGACGCCGTCGGCGTCGGGGCTGAGCTCGGGCGGGTTGGCGAAGGTCTCGACCCCGTTCGACTGCGCCGGGGCCCCATTGTCTGAGCACGCCGCGGCGAAGAGAACGAGGCCCGCGAGCCTCGCGTAGCGGTGAGTCGGTGAGTGGTGGATCACCGCGGAGTCTGGGCGAAGGGCGCGCGATCGCGGGTGTCCACCGTCGGCCACCGGGTGCTCAGATCTGGCACCACGGCCACGCCGCGCGCACCAACTCCGGGCGGTGCGATGGGGCTTGACGAGGGTTCGCGCTCGCGGTTCCCCTCCGCGGCGAAGGTTCATGAAGCCGCCCCGGTTCACGCTCGCGATCGCGGGCACGGTCGTCGCCTCCGTGGCGTTTCGCGCCGTGTGCTACGCGGTCATGCTGTGGATGGTGCTCTGGGCCGAGACGCGCCCCGCGCCGTCGCTGCCCGACCTGGTGCTCTCGCACGTTCCCTTCGTGCGCTCGATCGCGAGCCACAACTACCTCTTGTGGCTGGTGGCCTACGTGCCCGTCGCGCTCGTGATGCTCTGGCGCGAGCCGCTGCGCTTCGGTCGGTACATGGTCTCATCGGGCCTCGCGGCGCTCGTGCGGGGCGCGTGCATCATGGCCACGGGCCTGGGCCCCGTGCGCGGCCTCGACGTGAACGCGGGCATGAGCGACGCGCGACGGATTCAGGCCTTCTGGGACCTCGCGTCGCCCTTCGGCTTCTTCGGCGGCGCGGCCCACGTGTACCTCACGAAAGACCTCTTCTTCTCGGGCCACACGGCGACCACCTTTTTGCTCCTGCTCTACGTGTGGCGCTACCCCGACCTGCGCGTGATCATGCTCGTGGGGCACGGCCTCGTGGTCGCGTCGGTGTTTCTCTCGCACCTGCACTACACGATCGACGTGATCGGCGCGTACGCCATCGCGTTCACGCTCTTCTTCCTGCGCGAGGGCGACCTGCGGGCGCTGCTCGCGGGCGACGCGCGGCGCTGAGCGGGCTCTACAGCGCGTCGAGGGCGCGCGCGATGGCCTCGACGTGCGGGTCGTCGACGTCGAGCGCGCGCAGCGCCGCGTGGAGCTCGCGCACGTAGTCGGCGTTGGGGCCGCTGGGGCCGCGGCTCACGCGCACGTGGCGGGCGATGGCGGGCTCGTCGAGGGGGCCGAGAAAGTGCGCGTTGTGGGGCGCGGCGACGTAGGTGATCCCCTCGGCGAAGGGAGCGCCGTCGGGCGCGTCGGCGAGCGGGAGCAGCACGCGGTCGAAGCCCGCGCGCTCGCGGTGGTCGAGGCGGGCGAGGGTGGCCTCGGCGTCGCGCGGGTCGAGGCGGTACGCGCAGCCGCCGCACAGGGCGCCCTCCACGCGAAGGAGGGTCGCCACGCGGCCGGGGGCCTCGGGCACGCCGCGGTGGTCGGGAGAGCCCTGCCAGAAGCGCCGCGCGAAGCCGTGCACGAAGGCGCGACGACGCTCGACGTAGGAGAAATCAGGGCGAAAAATGAGCGAGCCGTAGGCGAAGATCCACATCGGGGTCGAAGTGCTCTCGAGGGTACAAGCGTTGCGGGCAGAGCGGTGCGTTACCGGCTGCACCCGTCGCCGTCGATGGGCTCCGCGCGCGCCTCGAGGCGCACGCTCACCGAGCGCATTCCTTCGCCGCGCAGCACGCGGTCGCGCACCATGCGAAAGCGCCGCGGCGCGCAGTGGTCGGGCTGCCACCACGCGTCGCTCATGTGCCCGAGCCACCACACGCCGCCCTCGCGGTCGACCCGCAGAAACACGTACGTGTCGTCGTAGTAGTCGTGCGGGTCGTGCGACACGTAGCGCTCGTCGCGCAGCACCAGCACCGTCTCGCGAGCGCCCACCACGGGCGCGAACCACGACGTGCGGTCGGAGCCGTACTCTGCGGCCTCTTCCGACTGCCACCGTCGCACGATCACCGTCGACAGCCACCCGGCGTTGACGGCGTGCGCCACCACGAGACCCGGCGCGCGGTTGTACGGGTACGGGTCGCGTGACGGCGCAACGACCAGCAATACGTCGAGGCGACCGTCGCGGTCGACGTCGACCTCGGCGAAGCGCCTCGCGGTGGCCCCCGCGGCGAGCGACGCTTCGACCGTAGGGTACACGCCCGCACGCACCAGGTCGGGGTCGGCGGCGAGCGTGTGATCGCCGCGCAGCACCTCGCGGTCGGCCTGGCGCTCGGCCACCACCTCGCTCCACGGTCGCTCCTCGGCGAGCGCCGTGTTCGCCAGGAGACACACGGCGAGTCCCGTCGCACACATCGCGCGAAACACCTTGTACACAGGCCCGCGCAGCGTTCGTGGTGTCGTCGTCATGGGCGCTCGCGTGGCACATCACGTGCCATGGGGCGCGTCACCATGGCGCCCTCGCAGACCACCACGCTCACCGCCGGACCGTACCGCTCGGCCACGCTCTCGCTCCCGCGCACGCGCCATCGAAGGCGCGGCTGGATCGTCGTGGTGGGGGCCCTCGCGCTCAGCGTCGGCGCCTCGCTGCCGCGTCGTCCGGCGCCGCGCGCGCAGCCCGCGCCCGTCGCCGTCGCGCGCGAGGCCCCGCTGGTACTGCGCGACCTGCGGGGGCTGCGGCCGCTCACGGGGGCCACGCGCATCGCGCTGGTGCGCAACGGGCCCGAGACGCCCGCCGTCGTGGCGGAGATGCCCGACGGCTCGCGGCGACTCCTCGGGCCCATCACGGCGAACGTTCCCGCGCGCGGCGTAATGGCGCTGCGGGCCGTGGCCACGCCGTACGACTGCAACGCCTCGACGGTCTCGCTGGGCGTCGACTACTGCGCGCAGCTCGCGTACTCGCTCGAAGGTGATGAGACCTGGCTCGGCGGCTGCCACGCCGATGAGACCGCTGTCACCTGTCGTGAGAGCCTCGGCAGCGACGTCGACACGCAGGGCTGGACTGTCACCGGCGCCTCCGTCGCCGCGGGCCGTCGGTGGTTCTGCGTCCACGCGCGCGAGGGCGTCGCGCGATGCTTCGTGGCGGTGTCCTCGTCCGACGAGCGCTGGTGGGAGATGGACCCCGCGTCCGTTCGTGCCACCGAGTTTCGACCGCCCGTCGCGGTGCGCGGCGTCGTGCTGCGCGGCGAGCACGGCTGCGCGTACACGGCCTCGGGCGACGTGTACTGCGCCGACGTGAACGACCGCGAGCCGCGCTTCACCCTCACCGCGCACGTCGAGGGCCTCGAGCGCTTCTGGCTCTCGCCTACACGGGCGTCGTTCTGCGCGCGCGACCGCGAGGGCAAGGTGCGGTGCGCGGGCCGATGGCGCGCCACCCGCGACGATCCCTCGGAGGCCTACGACGGGTCGGAGCATCTGCCCGCGCGGCACGAGGCGCTGCGCGAGGTGCCCGCGCTCCGCGGCGCCGACGACGTGGTGTGGCGCGACGCGCGCTCGGGCTGCGCCCTCGTCACGGGCGGACGAGTCGCGTGTTGGGGGTGGGATCCGCTCGGGCTCATCGCCGACGGGAGCGCCTTGTGGCGCAGCGTTCCGGCGCGCGTGGCGGGCGTGCGCGGGGCCACGCAGG
>CAISKJ010001533.1 GCA_903885885.1 uncultured delta proteobacterium | reverse complement strand
GGGCGGCGGCTTCGGCGGCATCGTCATCGGGCGCGCAGGGGCTCTCTCGAGACCCGCGAGGGGGCCGACGCCGGGGCGCGTCTGGAGCGCGGCCGCGAGGGGCGCGGCGGCGCGCGGGGGCGGCATCGTGCGAGGCTTCTCGGCGATGGGCGGCGGCAGCGGTCTGGGGGCGGGCTTGGGGGCCGGCGCCTGCCCCGTCCGCGGGATGAGCGGCCGCACGACGGGCGCGACCATGGCGGCCCCGCCGGGCACCTGGTGGATCTCGCTCGTGAGGCTGTCGTCGAAGTCGTCGCGCATCGCGACACGCGGCGCGGGTTCGTGCGACGGAGCCGCCGACGGGCCGGTGAACATCTGCGTCGCGCGACGGCTGGGCACCGACAGCGGCGCCGACGAGGCGATCGGCGACTGGCGCGCGATGGGCGACGGTGCGCGCAGTGCGCCGCCGTTGCCCGTGGCGGGACGCGGCATCGGGATGGTGTGCGTGTCGGTGCTCTCGCCGACGAGGGGCCGCTCGGGCTGGCGGTCGAGGGTCGCGTCGGCGTCGAAATCGGGGTCCGGGGGAGGGGCCGCGATCTCGAGGAGGGTGGGGTCTTCTTCGTCGCGCAGGGCCGGGCGCGAGGGCCGCGCGGGGGCGGCGTCGACCTTGCGGTGCGGCCCGCCGCGGTCGGGCGGCGCGGGGTGCGAAAACGCCGGGCCCACGGCGAAGGTGACCACCTCGGGGCTGCGCGTGAGCGAGGGCTTCACCGCGTCGACCTCGGGGCTGAGGGCCGGCACGAGCGAGGCCACGCGCTGCGCCATGAGCCGCGAGAGGGAGGTCTGGCCCGCGTGCGCGAGGAGCTGCTCGAGGCGCTGGGCGATCTCTTCGGCGGTGCCGATGCGCCGGTCGGGGTCGCGGTCGAGCACCTGCGCGATGAGCTCGTCGAGGGCGGGCGCGTCGGCGCGGTTGAGGCGCGGGATGGGGTCGTGGAGGATCGCGTGGAGCGTGGCCGCGTCGTTGTCGCGCGTGAAGAGCTTCTCGCCCGCGACGCTCTCCCACAGCACGACGCCGAGCGACCACAGGTCGGAGCGCGCCGTGAGGGGCTTCGCGCGGATCTGCTCGGGCGACATGTACGAAATCTTGCCCTTCACCTGCCCCGTGGAGGTGTGGCCGGCCTGCGCCGCGCTCTTCGCGATGCCGAAATCGAGCAGCTTCACCCCACCGTCGCGCGTGACGAAGATGTTATGCGGCGACACGTCGCGGTGAATGATCTTGAGCGGGCGGCCGTCGCGGGCCCGCGCGCGGTGGGCGTAGCCGCGGCCGCGCGCGGCGCCCGCCACGATGGCCATGGCAACGTGCGAGCCCAGCTGTTGGCGACGCAGCACGCACTGCTGGAGCAGGCGCAAGAGGTCTGCGCCGTCGAGGCGCTCCATCGCGATGAAGGGCAGCGCGTCCATCTCGCCGACCTCGACCACGGCGACGATGTTGGGGTGCTGCAGCTGCGACGCGATGCGCGACTCCGTCGCGAACATGCGCACGAACCCCTCGGCCTGCGACAGGTGCGGGAGCACGCGCTTGATGACCACGAGGTCGCGCTCGCCCTCGGCGGAGGTGCGCCGGGCCAGGAGCACCTCGGCCATTCCGCCGCACGCGAGCTGTCGAACGATCTCGTAACGTGCCGCGGCCATCGGTAAAAGTGCGTCCCTTCTGGGACCGTATCGCGCGGCGGTGGTCAGCACAATACCCGACGGCGACATTGCCGCTCCGCGCTGCGCAGCGGGTAACACACCACGTTTGTTCTTGTCGCACAGTGGAGGAGCGCGCTGCGCCTCTGGTAGCGTGTCTCCATGCTGCGTTTCGTGTACGGGCCGTGTGGCGGCCTACCGTGAGCCGCACCCGCGATGAGCGTCGGGTGGTGACCTTCTATGCGTTCAAGGGCGGCGTCGGCTGCACGATGTCGGTCGCGAACGTGGCGTGGCGGCTCGCGGCGCGCCACGGCCTGCGCGTTGTCGTGGTCGACTGGGACCTCGAGTCGCCGAGCCTCCACGATCACCTCGGGCTCCACGGCGAGGCCCTGGCGAACGCGCGCGGCGTGCTCGATTTTCTCACCGGCTGGATGGACTCGGTCGAGCAGCGCACGGAGGAGATCCCCGACGTGGCGCCGTGGCTCGTGCGCCTCGAGGGCGCGTCGGCGCCGCCCAACGGATCGCTCTCGGTGCTGCTCGCGGGGCGCCTCGACGACGCCTACGGCGACCGCGTGCTGGCCTTCGACTGGGCGCGCTTTTATCAAGACATCGCGTCGAGCGTGGCCATCGAGACGCTGCGCGCGCAGCTCCTCGAGGTGGCCGACGTGG
>CAISKJ010001532.1 GCA_903885885.1 uncultured delta proteobacterium | reverse complement strand
TCGCGGGCATGCTCGAGCTGGTGCGGGACCTCCGGGCGGCGGGTGTTCCCGTCGGGGTGGTGTCGAACTCCGAGGGGCGCCTCGACGCGCTGGTCTCCGAGATGGGCTGGACGGCGGACCTTCCCGTGGTGGCCGACTCGGGGCGCCTGGGCATCGAGAAGCCTTCGCCGGCGATCTTCCAATGGACGGCCGCGCGCCTGGGCGTCGACGTCGGGGCGTGCGTCCACGTCGGCGACGCGTGGGCGGCCGACTTCGTGGGCGCGCTCGACGCGGGGATGCGCGCGGTGCTCTTTCGCGGCGCCGCGTCGATGCCCGAAGGCGACCCTCGGACGCTGCACCCGCGCGCGGCGGTGTGCGTCGAGGCGCACGAGGTGCGGGCGGCGCTGCGGCGGTGGTCTCTGCCGGTGTGACAGCGGGCGACGGTCGCCGTGCGCGGCGCCACGGCCGTGTGGCGCGGCGCCTCGCAACGAGCCTGGTGATCGCGCGCAATGGCGTGAAGCCAGCGCGTCTGCGCGGTCGTGCGCGGCTCTTGCAACGCTGCTCCACGGCGCGGCGAAGGCGTCGCGCAAGCAGGTGAGCTCGATGAACAAGACGACGCACGCAGGCCCGAACACGGCGCGAGAGTCCACGCCGCGCGATACCGTTCCCGATCCGCCGCGGTCGCACGGGAGCGCCTTCTACGCGGCGGCCCGCCGTCGCGCGGCGCGCCCCGACGACGCGCACGCCTTCGTGAGCGATCCGGCGGAGCACAAGGCGCCCGTCGACGACGACCTCGCCGAGGCGCTCGGCGAAGATTTTCTGACCGCGGCGACGTCGGGCGAAGAGGCGGGCGCCGCGGTGTTCGACGCGGTGGTTCCCGAAGAGCAGGGCGGACCCTTTCTCACCGTGGCGGGCGAGCGCGAGTTCGCGTCGGGCACGGACCCGTCGAACCCGCCGGACGCCGAGCCCGCGGAGTTTCCCACCGCGAACGCGCGCCCTGCGGACACGCGGAGGTCACCGTGAGAGGGCCGCGAAGGGGTCGGCACCGGGCGCGAGCTGCGCGAGGGTGTCGGCGCCGCGCACGTCGCGGATGCGCTGCGTCACCGGGCCCATGCGGTGCTCGGTAGCGACCCACGCGCCCGTCGCGAGGCGCTGCCAGCCTCCCCACGACGCCTCGAGGCCCGGCACCGGAATGACGCTCACCCACATGCGCCACGCGCGCGGGCGCCCGCCCTCATCGAGGATCCAGAGGTAGCGGTCGCCGGGCGTCACGCCGCCCGACCGATACGAGAGCAGGAGCGCGTCGCGGCCGGTGTCGTCGCGTGCGATCGAGCGCGCGACGCCCTCGTCGAAGAGCTTCTCCAACGGGTTGAGCCAGAAGGCGTCGTTGCACCAGCGCTTCCACGCGACGTCGAGGGCCGCGTCGCGCGCGGCGCCCGCGAGGGTGACGCCCGCGCGTGTGGCGACGCCGCGGCGCGTGCTCAGGTCGAGCAGCACCACCACATCGCCGCGGGTGTACCGGTCGAGGTTGCGCGCGCGGTCCCAGAGGTGTTGGGCGCCGTCGAAGAAGGTCCATCGTACGGCCTGCGTGCGCGCCCACGCGGGGCCGTCGACGGCGGCGACCATGCGCCGCGCGAGGGCGTCGGCGTCGCCCGCGACGGGCGCCGGGAGGGGGTTGCGAAAATGGAGGTAGCCGAAGAGCACGAGCTGCAACAGCACCACCGCGAGCGCGGCCCCGACGCGCAGCATCCGTCTTCGCATCGGGCGAAGCTACCACGCCGCGCGGCGCGCCCGCGCTACTGCAAAGGCGCGAGCCAGCTGGCCATGGTGTCGCACACGTCGCGCTTGAGGCCGGTGCCGGTGCGCACCATGTCGCCGATCTCGAGGTGCGTGTCGTTCGTGGCGGTGTAGGCCGGCCACAGGGGGGCGCCGGCGCCGTTGGGGTCGCCGGTGGCGGCGAAGCGCGTCCAGTAGCCCTGCGTGGCGGCGATGACGGGCTCGTCGGCGGCCGCGCGCACGAAGAGGCCCGAGAAGTTGCCGAACACGTACGGCAGCTCTGCCGAGTGAAAGACACCGAGCCCGAGGGCCACGCCCGCGCGGTCGTTGGCGCGGGTAAAATAGTAGAGGTACGTGGGCGCGCCGGGGGCCGTGACGCGCGCGAGCGTGCGGTTGGGGCAGATGAACACCGCGTCGCGCAGGAAGGCCTCGTAGGCGGCCTTGGGCGACGGGTACATCGACGCGGGGTAGAGGCGCAGCACGTCGGCCACGCGGTCGGGCAGCGTGGCGCGCACGAGGGCCTCGTAGGCGGCCGCGTCGGGGATCGAGAGGCTGATGGTGAAGGCCGTTCCCTCGTCGCGGTTGCTGCCCAGAATGAACGGAACGTGCTGGAAGCGCCCCGCGAGGAGCGACACCCAGGGCGCCTCGGTGAACACGTAGCCGTCGATGTTGGGCTGGTAGCGCACGCCGTAGCGGCTGAGCTCGACGGGCGTCGGGGCGGCTGCGATCACCTGCTCGGCGGTCCTGGCGCGCATGCACGCGGCGAGGTCGCTCATGCCCGTGCAGCCGACGGCGGTTTCGAAGCGGCGGCCGAGGGCCTCGGCGCTCCCCACCTGCGGCAGCGCGGCGATGTCGTGCAGGGGCGTGATGAGGAAGCCGCACACGCCGCTCTCGCCGATGGCCTTGTGAAAGAGCCCCGCGCTCGCGGGCGCCACCATGTGGGCGCACACGCTCATGGAGCCCGCCGACTCGCCGAAGAGGGTGACGTTGGCCGGGTCGCCGCCGAAGGCCGCGGCGTTGTCGCGCACCCAGCGGAGGGCGGCCTGCTGGTCTTGAAAGCCGTAGTTGCCCGACGTGTGATGGTCGGTGTCTTCGGCGGTGAGCGCGGGGTGCCCGAGGAAGCCGAGCTGCCCGAGGCGATAGTTGAAGGTCACCACCACGACGCCCTTCGCGGCGAGGCTCGCCCCGTCGTAGTCGGCGCCGCTCGTAGTGCCCGCCGAGAAGCCGCCGCCGTGGATGAACACCATCACCGGGCGCCGCGCGGCGTCGGCGGCGAGGGTCTTCGCGGTCCACACGTTGAGGAAGAGGCAGTCTTCCGATTGCGGCCCCGTGCCCGAGAGCGTGCCGCGCGTCTGCACGCAGGTGGCGCCCTTCGCGGCGGCGTCGATCGGGGTCGTCCACATCGCGTGCTCCGTGGGCGCGCGCCAGCGCAGGTTGCCCAGCGGCGGGGCCGCGTAGGGCACGCCGAGAAAGCTGGTGACCCCGTCGGTGATGTGACCGATCACGGGGCCGCGCGCGGTGCTCACCTGGAGCGTCGTCGCGGCTCGAGCGACGTCGGTGGCGACATCGGCCGCGGCCTCGACGGGGGCGTCGGTCGCGGCGTCGGCGGGCGCGGGTGCGGGGTCAGACGAGCACGCCGCCGTGAGCAGCGCGCCGGCGAGGAGCGTAAGGGTTCGCATGGAACGCGAAGGTACAGCGCCCTCGCGCACGAGCGATACGCGAAGCTATTGCAGCGGCGCGAGGTCGGTACCGGTCCATCGGAAGCGCGCGACCTCGCGGTTGGTGCCGCGCAGGTCGACGGCCTCGACGCCGCGCCCGTCGCGCGTGGCGCGCAGGGTCACGGTCTCGATGTCGCGACCCACAGGGCGCAGCGTGATCGAGACGACGTCCCAGTGGTTGCCCGCGAGGCGGTTGACGACGACGCAGTCGCGCACCTGAAAGACGCGCTCGCGCGCCCCGTCGCCGTCGAGATCGACGTCGACGAAGGAGTCGGTGAGGTCGGCCTGAATCATGTTGCCCTGGATGCACCGCGCTCCACGGGGCTCGCTGCGGAGGTACGCGTCGACCTCGGTGTATCGCGGCGCGGGCGGGCCCGAAGGGGCGGGGGGCGGCGGAGGAGGGGGCGGCGGCGGCGGCGGCGGCGGCGGTGGCGGTGGCGGTGGCGGCGGCGGGGACGGATGGTCACCACCGGATGTGGGGTGGGCGTGCTGCGAGGCGACCGTGCGCGGGGCGTCGGGGGGCGACGAGGCACATGCGGCGACGACCATCGTCGAGGCGAGGGTGAGTGCGAGCGTGCGTTTCATGGGCGGCCGCGGAGTGTTTCACGAAAGGCCTCGCGCATGTCGACCGCGCGTCACGCCTTCGGGGCCCTTTGCGCGCGCGATGTCGTGCGCGATGATGGCCGGCGATGACGCCGACGCTCTACATTGGAAACAAGAACTACTCCTCGTGGTCGCTGCGCCCCTGGCTTGCGCTGCGGTGGGCGGGCGTCGCCTTCGACGAGGCGCTCATCGTGCTCGGGGGCGACGGGTACGGGCGCTCGCGCATCGCGGCGGTGCGCGCGGTCTCTCCAACGGGGCGCGTGCCCGCGCTCGCCCTCGGTGACGTGACCGTGTGGGACTCGCTCGCGATCTGCGAGTGGGCCGCGGAGGCCGCGCCCGCCGCGCGCCTCTGGCCGACGGACCCCGCCGCGCGCGCCGTGTGCCGCGCGGTGACCTGCGAGATGCACTCGAGCTTCGCGGCGCTGCGTCGCGACCTCGGCATGAACCTCCGACGCCGCACCGAGGCCCGCGCGTGGCCCGCTGACACGCGCGAAGACCTCGAGCGCGTCGAGGAGGTCATTGCAACCACGCACGCACGGTGGGGTGCCGAGGGGCCCTTTCTCTTCGGCGCGCGCACGATCGCCGACGCGTTCTATGCGCCGGTCGCGACGCGCCTTCGCTCGTACGGGGTTTCGTCTTCGCCCGTGGTGGCGGCGTGGTGCGACGCGATCTTCGCCGATGCGCACTTTCGCGCGTGGGAGTCGGCGGCGCTCGCCGAGCCCTGGACCATCGCGAGCACCGACGCGCTCTGAACCCTACGCGCGGAGGTCGTAGCGGAGGGCGATGCCCTGCGCAGTTCCCGCGATGAACCAGCGCTCGTCGGGCGCGAGGGCGAGGGCGGTGACCGCGTCTTCGCGGTGCGGGAGCTTGAGGGCCACGCGCTCACCCGCGCTCAAGTCGCAGAGCTCGATGTGGGCGCCGCTCGTCGCGCCGAGGGCGTAGCGTCGACCCACGACCGCGAGCGCGTGCAGGAGGAGCGACGAGCCCACCGCGTGGCGAGCGCGCAGCGCGCCGGTGGCGCCGTCGCGCACGGAGAGCTCCATGCGCTCCGTGGTGCCCGTAGCGACGTGTCCGTCGGCCGTCACGCGGTGCACGAGGCACGCGCGGCGTGGCGCCGGGACGACCACCGAGCGCACGTCGTCGCCGGTGCGCGCGTCGACGTAGGTGAGGCGCAGCCCGCCGTCGCCGAGGGGCGCGTAGGAGAGCAGCGCGAGCGCGCCGTCGTCGGTGAACCCGATCGCGCCCCGGAGCCGTGCGGGGAGCGCGGCCCGCGCGAGCACGCGGCCGTCGCGCGCGTCGAGGAGCAGCGCGGTCGCGGCGACGCCCGGACCCGCGGCGATCTGCGCCACGAGGCGCGTGCCGTCGGGCGAG
>CAISKJ010001531.1 GCA_903885885.1 uncultured delta proteobacterium | reverse complement strand
GGCGTCGCGATGCCCATGTGTCTGGGCGTCGCCGGCCCCGTCGTGGCCGACGTGTGCCGCGTCACCAACCTCCCGTGGGTGATCGACGGCCCCGAACTCGAAGGCATCACGCGCAACCCCGTGCGCCTCCTCAACGACTTCGAAGCCACGGCCTACGGCATCGCCAACGTGGCCTCCGACGCGGTGGTCACCCTCCACGAAGGCGTGGAGGTGCCCCGCGCGCCGCGCGCCGTGCTCGGCGCCGGAACGGGCCTCGGCGAGGCCGTCGCCTACTGGGCGGGCACGCGCTACGAGGTGCTCGCGACGGAGGGCGGACACACCGACCTCGCGCCGCGCAACGACGACGAGATCGCGCTGCTCCGCACGCTCATGACGCGCTACGAGCACGTGTCGTACGAGCGCGTGGTGTCGGGCGCGGGCCTCGTGGCGGTCTACGAGCACCTGCGCGACGCGATGGGCGAGCGCGAGTCGCCGGCGGTGCGCGACGAGATGGCCATCGACGATCCCGCGGCCGTCATCGGGCGCCACGCGGTGGCGGGCGACGACGCCCTCGCCGGGAGGGCCTTCGACCTCTTCGCGAGCGTCTACGGCGCCGAGGCAGGCAACCTCGCGCTCAAGACCCTCGCGCGCGGCGGCATCTACCTCGCCGGGGGCATCGCCGCCAAGGTGCTGCCGCGCCTCGTGCAGAGCCCCTTTCTCGCGGCGCTCCACGGCAAGGGGCGCATGGCCGACCTCGTGCGCGCGATGCCCGTGCGCGTGGTCACCGACGAGCGCGTCGGGCTCCTGGGCGCGGCGGCGTACGCGGCGCGCATCGGGTAGCGACGCGGCGCCGCGATGCGGTGTACCTTCCCCGAGAAACCACGATGTTGACCTTCAGCACAGATCCGGTCGTCGCCGAGCAAGAGATGCGGGCGGTGATCTACTACCTCACCGCCTTCGGCTACGTCGACGGCGAGTTCGACGCGAGCGAGCGCGGCTACATCCAGAGCTACGTGCGCCGGCTCGTCGAAGCGCGGGCCGAAGCCGCGATGACGCTCTCGCCCGACCTCCGCGGCGTGGCCGTCGAGCGCTGGGCGCGGCACTTCGACGAGGTGATCGACGAGGTCGCGGCGGAGATCCGCTTCCACGCCACCGAGCCCGTGGCCGACGGCGAGCAGAGCGAGGCCTTCGTCATGTCGCGGGTCAAGCTCCGGTGCTTCGAGCACTTCAAGCGCTTCGACGAGGACAGCCGCCGCAGGCTCCTCGACTCGGCCGAGGCGCTCATCATGGCCGACGGCGTCGCGCACCCCGCCGAGCTGCAGTTCCGCGAGGAGGTGCACGCGCTCCTCGACGCGCCCATCGACCTCGACGAGGGCGCCATCGTCGAGCACCTCACGTCGGGCCACGTCGAGATCGGCGCCGCGGTGCGCCTCCCGGCCCCCGAAGGCGACCACGAGTTTCTCACCAGCGGCGAGTGCCACTATCCGCGCGACCCCGAGCAGTTCGCGCGTCAGGCCGACCGCGACATCTTCCTCGCCAACAAGGTCATCGAGCGCCTCGGAGAGCTGCGCGCGAAGGGCGAGGGGAGGCTCGCCGGAGCCCGTGATTTCAGCGCCTTCGACGGCGCCGACCCCTTCCTCGACGGGCACGTGCACGTGTCGCCGCCGAAGCCCGGCGCCGAGACCGAGCTCCTCGTCATCGGCGACCTCCACGGGTGCTACTCGTGCCTCAAGGCCGCGCTCCTCCAGGCCGACTTCTTCGGCAAGGTGGAGCGCTACCACCAGGACCCGTCGCGCCACCCCGCGATGCGCCTGGTGCTCCTCGGCGACTACATCGACCGCGGGCGCTTCAGCTACAACGGCGTGCTCCGCGCCGCGATGCAGCTCTTTCTCGTGGCCCCCGAGTACGTCCACCTGCTGCGCGGCAACCACGAGTACTACGTGGAGCTCAACAACCGCGTGATGGCCCCGGTGCGCCCCGCCGAGGCCATGACCTCGATCGAGGGCATCGCCCCGAAGGCCGTCTTCGAAACGTACATGCGGCTCTTCGAAGCGCTGCCCAACTCGCTCGTCTTCGATCGAACGATGTTCGTCCACGGCGGCATTCCGCGCGACCAGACCCTCGCCGACAAGTGGCAGGGCCTCGCGTCGCTCAACGACCCCGAGATCCGCTTCGAAATGCTCTGGAGCGACCCGAGCGAGGCCGACGTGGTGCCGCGCGACCTGCAGAAGGCGAGCGCGCGCTTCCCCTTCGGCCGCAAGCAGTTTCAGTCGTTCATGGGGCGCCTGGGGCTCAACACCATGGTGCGCGGCCACGAGCGCGTGGTCGAGGGCTTCCGCCGCATCTACGACAGCCCCGACGCGCGCCTCCTGAGCCTCTTCTCGGCGGGCGGGCGCACCAACGCCGACCTCCCCGAGACGAGCAACTACCGCGACGTCACCCCCATGGCCCTCACCATTCGCCACCGCGACGGCGTGAGCCAGGTGAGCCCCTTCGTGATCGAGTACGAGCGCTACAACGACCCGCGCTACAACCGCTTCTTCGCCGACCAGCTGGCGGGCTGAGCAACAGATCTGGCCGTTCGTTTCGTCGCCGCGGGAGCCTCTGCTAGGTTCCCCGTCGAAGGAAGAACAGCGCCCGCCATGACCACGGAAGATGCCTCGATCGCGCGCCCGTTTTTGACCAGGGTCGACGTGCGCGGCTACGGCTGCGTGCGCGACGCCACGCTGCGCCTCACGCGCCTCCACGCGCTCATCGGGCCCAACGACAGCGGCAAGAGCACCCTCCTGCGCGCCATCGAGTCGGCGATGCGCTTCGCCGCCGACGGCTTCGCGCCGCGGCCCTCCGACGCCTTCGCGGCGCAGCTCGCGCCCCTCGGCAACGAGGTGCAGGGCCTCGCGCGCCCCACGGCCCACCTCGGCCTCGAGGTGTCGGGCGGCGCCAACGGCCGACGCCTCGGCTACGAGTTCTTCAAGAACGCCGACGCGGGCTACGAGGAGCGCCTGCTCGTCGAGGGCGACGAGAAGCTCCGCGCCCCCGTGCCCGCCGGCCCCGCGGCCACGAACACCGCGCTCAACTTCGACAAGATCAAGTACCTCGACGAGCTCGACGCGCTCCTCGGCGACTGTCGCATGGTGCACCTCGACGCCGCCGCGATGCGCCGCCCGAGCAAGCTGTTCACCGAGGTCGAGGCCGCCGTGATGGAGCGCGACGGCGCCCGCCTCGCGCCCGTGTACGACGCGCTCCTCGCGCGCGGCGACGACACCTACCGCGACATCTCGACGGCGGTGAAGGCCCTGTTTCCCACGGTGAAGCGCCTCGGGCTGCGCCCCGTCACGGCCGACACCAAGGTGTTCGAAGTGGAGCTCACCACGGGCGAGCGCGTGCCCGTGTCGCGCATGAGCGACGGGATGCTCTACTACCTCGCCTACGCGGCGATCGAGCACATGACCCCGGTCTCGGTGCTGCTCCTCGAAGAGCCCGAGAAGGGGCTGCACCCGTCGCGCATCGCCGAGGTGATGCGCGTGCTGCGCCGCGTGTCGACGCGCATGCAGGTGATCCTCGCCACGCACAGCCCGCTCGTGGTGAACGAGCTGCAGGGCGACGAGGTCACCGTGGTGACGCGCGCGCGCCGCGAGGGGACGCGCGTGTGCCTCCTCAAGAACACGCCGAAGTACGAGGCCCGCGCGGCGATGTACAGCAACGGCGAGCTGTGGGTCAGCTACGCCAACGGCGTCGACGAGGCGCCGCTCCTCGACGACCCGTCGCGCGCGCCCCCGCCGGTGCCGAAGCCCGCACGGGTCCCCGACGCGTGACGCGCATCGGCCCTTCACGGCGGCCCCATCGGCGGGCGAAGATGCGCGCGTGAAGCCCCTCCGCCTCCTCGTGCTCTCGCTCGCGCTGCTGGGCGCGGCCTGCACCGACAGCAGCGCCACCACGCCGTGCGCGCCCGCGTGCCGCGCGGGCGAGACGTGCACCTTCGGCGTGTGCACCGTCGCGTGCAACCCGCCCTGCGCCGCGGGGCAGTCGTGCGTGCTCGTCAACGGCGCC
>CAISKJ010001530.1 GCA_903885885.1 uncultured delta proteobacterium | reverse complement strand
GGCCGTTCTTGATGCTGCGGCGCGCCCTGTGGCCCCCACGTGGGCCGCGGTGGAGGCGTCGCTGCGAGCGGAGGTGACCGATCTGCGGATGGCGCTCACCGACGACACGGCGAGGGCGAGGGCGGCGCTCAAGACGCTGGCGCGGGGCGGAGATCTTCTCTTCCGGTCGGTGGCCACGGGGCTTCGAAAGGCGAAAGGCACCGCCTGGGAGGTGAGGGGGTTCCTTTCCCTCCCAGGCAGTGCCCTTCTGTTCGCGACCCCAATGGGAATTGAACCCATGTTACCGACGTGAGAGGCCGATGTCCTAACCGCTAGACGATGGGGCCACTGTAGAGACTATTATCGATGAGGGTTGGCACCTCTCAATTGCCAACGATCACCGGCTCGGGGACTAGGATTCGAACCTAGATAGACGGAGCCAGAATCCGTCGTCCTGCCGTTAGACGATCCCCGAACTGGATTTATCGCGCCAGGGGAGGCGGAAACTAAAGGCACAGCCCTCGAGTGTCAATCAATAAAATCTCAAAAAATCACACGTCGTGCGGGATGGGCCTCGGGGGCTGCGCGGGCGCGAGGTTGAGCGCGCGGCGCACCCACGCGTCGACGCGCTCCCACCGCGCGGGGACGGCGTTGCAGAGCGCTACGCCGTGGGCCTGCGAGGCCGCGAAGACCTCGGCCTCGACGCGCTCGGTGCTGCGCGGCGCGAACTGCGCGACGGCCTCGACGCTGGCCTCGTCGCGGTCGCCCGCGAGCATGAGCAGCGGGCGCTGCGTGGCGAGGTACATGCGCATCGGGTCGCGCAGGTCGAGGCCGCGGTAGCTCACGCCCGGCGAGACCATCGCGACGGCGTCGATGACACCGTCGGCGGGGACGGTGTACAACCCGACGAAGCCAGCGGCGGCCATGATCGCGGCGGAGGCGCCGAGTCTCGAGCCCACCACCACCACGCGCTGCGCGCCGGCCGTGCGGAGGTACTGCACGGCCGCCACCACGTCGAGGGCGGTGCCCGCCCAGCGCGCGCCGGCGGTGCCGAAGGACTCCCACGTGACGCGCTCGGTGCGCGGGCCGACGGTGCTGTCGCCGTGGCCGCGCAGGTCGATGGCGAGGGCCGTGACCGCGCGCCCCGCCTGGAGCCGCGCGATGAGTCCGCCCCACTCGCTGCGGTTGGACCCGAGCTGGTGCACCAGCACCACGCCTACGCCCGGGTCCGAGCCCGGGTGCAGCGTGGCGGCGATGCGCCAGCCGTCGAGCGTGGGCGCGAGCTGCACGGCCACCGCCGAGGGGCGCGCGGCCGCCCGCGCGTCGACGGCAGCGTCGGTGGCGGCCCCCCCTTTGGGGCGGCACGACGCGAGGAGTGTGAGGGCCAGCGCGAGGGCCGCGTTCGTTCGCATGGGCCCGCGAGTGTATCGCGATCTGCGCGCGGGCGCTGTATCGTGCGACCCCTATGGCACGCACGGCGGCGGCGCTCGTGATTGGCAACGAGATCTTGAGCGGCAAGGTGCAAGACGCCAACACCGCCACGCTCGCCCGCGAGCTGCGCGCGCTCGGCGTCGAGCTCACGCGCGTGGTGGTGATCCCCGACGAGGTGAGCCTCATCGCGGCGGAGGTCAACGCCCTGCGCCACGCGCACGACCTGGTGTTTACCTCTGGAGGCGTCGGGCCCACGCACGACGATGTGACCGTCGAGGGCATCGCGCGCGCGCTCGGTCGCCGCGTGGTGCGCAGCCCCGAGGTCGAGGCCCTCCTGCGCGAGCACTACGGCGCGCGCTGCACCGAGGGGCATCTGCGCATGGCGGATGTTGTCGAAGGCACCGAGCTCTACAGCGGCGCCGACCCGCGCTGGCCCACGATGGTGCTCGGCAACATCTTCGTGCTCCCGGGCGTGCCCGAGATCTACCGCTACAAGCTCGAGGGCCTGCGCCCGCGGCTCCGCGGCGCCGACGCGCCCTTCGTGCTGAGAAGCGTTTACACCGCGCTCGACGAGGGCGAGATCAAGCCCGCCATCGACGCCGTGGTGGCCCGCTTCGACGACGTCTCCGTGGGGAGCTACCCCCGCTGGCGCGACCCCGAGTACGCCGTGCGGGTCACCTTCGACGGGCGCGACGGCGCGCGCGTGCGAGAGGCCGCCGACGCGTTCGCGGCGCTGCTCCCCGCGGGCGCGGTCATCCGTTCGGAGTAGACACCGACTCGTTGCGCGGGGCCATGGGCGTGTTGGCCGCGGTGG
>CAISKJ010001529.1 GCA_903885885.1 uncultured delta proteobacterium | reverse complement strand
GGTAGGGCGCCGCGTTCCACCCGCGCTTCTTCAGGTCGTCGGCGAGGGCCTCGCTGTTCTTGCGCGTGGCCGCGTACACGATGCCGCCGCCGCGCGGGCGCGCGGGGTCGCCGAGCACGCGCCCAAGCTCGTGGCGCACCAGCGAGCGCGACTCGGTGGGACCCTCCACGGCGCGCGCCGCGAGGTGCAGGTTGGGCCGCGCGAACCCGCGGAGCACCACCTTGACGGGCCCCTCGGAGAGCCCGAGCCGCTCGAGGATCTCGCGGCGCACCTCGGGCGTCGCGGTGGCCGTGCACGCGAGCAGGCGCGGCGGGCGCAGGCGCTCGAGCAGGTCGCCGATGCGAAGGTAGTCGGGGCGAAAATCGTGGCCCCACATCGAGATGCAGTGCGCCTCGTCGATGGCCACCATCGAGATGCGAATCTGCGCGCACAGGTCGGTGAAGCCGTCGAACTGCAGGCGCTCGGGGGCCACGTACACGAGCTTGAAGCGCCCCGCGCGCAGGTCGCGCATGCGGGCGCGGCGCACCTCGGGGTCGAGCGTGGCGGCGAGGTACGTCGCCGGGATGCCCCGCGCCGTGAGCGACTGCACCTGATCTTCCATGAGGGCCACGAGCGGTGAGATCACCAGCGCCGTGCCCTCGAGCAGCGCCGCGGGGAGCTGGTACGTGAGGCTCTTGCCGCCGCCCGTGGGCGCCACCACGAGCACCTTGCCGGGCTCCCCCAACAACGCCTCGATGGCCTCGCGCTGCCACGCGTGAAAGGCCCCGAGCCCGAAGCGCTCGCGCAGCAGCCGATCGAGCGCGACGCGCTTGTCTTCGTAGGGGCTTCGGGAAACGTCGTCGATCATTGGTGCCTGCGTCGCTGCGAGGGAGCGGTCTCATACCACCAGTCCGCCAGCCGCGCGCACGCCCCATCACCCGCACCCCCGCATCGTGCGGACATTCTTCGTCACACAGCCCCCCGCTCACGCCGCGGCGGCCTTGCCCTCGATGAGCTTGTCGAGGGCCATCACCAGGGCCGGGTCGCTGCGGGTGGTGCGCACGCGCGTGAGGCGGTCGTTCATGAGGGCGAGCGACTCGGCCACGGCGGTGGCCTGCGCGCTGTTGCGGGGCTTCACCTCGAGGGAGCGCACCCACGCCACGAGGGCCATCGCGGCCCCGTAGGCGGCCTTGCGGTCGGGCGCGCACATCGCGGTGGTCACCCAGTAGCGCTCGCGGGTCTTGGGGTCTTCGCGCCACATCTCGATGCGCACGGTGCTCTTGCCGCTGCGGGCGCTGTAGGTGAACACGTAGCCAGCGGCGCTGAAGAAACGGGTCTTGTCGCTCATCGGTGGTCTCCCTCTCTGCTGCGTTGTGAGGGCGCCGGTCGAGGCACCCTCCGCGTGAGAACGGATGTACAGCACCGCATTCGCACTGAACAAAATAATGGCGTCGAATGTTCAGTGCCACCCGTTCAGCGCTGCGTCGCCGCGGCGCCCCGCAGGTTGTTGCCGGGGGGTGCAATTCTTCAGAGGTGCGCGGGCGAGAGAGATCGGCGTAACTTCGTCGATGCAATGTCAGATCGTGCGGGACTCACCCTCGAAGAGCGGCAAGAAATCGATGCCTTCTACGATCGCCTCGGGCCCGGCAGCACGCACTACGACCTGCTCGGCGTAGCCCGCAACGCCGACCCCGAGTCCATTCGTCACGCCTACAACGCGCGCACGCGCCGCTTCCACCCGCGGTCGTTCTCGGGGCAGATCCCGGCTTCGTATCAGCAGCGCATCGAGTCGATCCTCTCGGCCCTCGACGAGGCCCACGGCATCCTCGAAGACCCGGTCCGTCGTTACCTCTACGACCAGGAGCTCGCCAACCGGGTCATCACCGGCGCCCAGCGCGCCCCCTCGGTGGGCCCGGGCAAGCGCACGCCCATGCCCTCGACGAGCAACTACGCGTCGTCGAAGCGCGCGCCCGCCCCCGCGATGACCGACCCGACCGCGCGCCCCGACCCCTTCCGCCGCGGCTCGTCCCCCTCGACGCCCTACAAGGCCGTCTCCTCG
>CAISKJ010001528.1 GCA_903885885.1 uncultured delta proteobacterium | reverse complement strand
TGACGCCGTGGACGACGCCGCTCGACGCCACCGTCGCGGGCTCGTCGTGCGCGCAGGGCGGGAGCCTCTTCGGCTCCGGCGGCCCCAGCGGCACCGAAGACTGCCTGCACGTGAACGTCACCACCCCGAGCCTCACGGGCTCGAGGCCCGTCATGGTGTGGATCCACGGCGGCGGCTTCGTCACCGGAAGCGGATCCGAGGCCACCTACGACGGCACGCGCCTCGTCACCGAGGGCAACGTGGTGCTGGTCACGGTCAACTACCGCGTCGGCGTGCTGGGCTTCCTCTCGCACCCCGCCCTCGGCGCCGCGGGCGCCACCTCGGGCAACTGGGGCTTCCTCGACCAGCAGGCCGCCCTGCGCTGGGTGCGCGACAACGCCGCGCGCTTCGGCGGCGACCCCGCGCGCGTCACGATCTTCGGCGAGTCGGCGGGCGGCACCTCGGTGCTCCTCCACACCGCCGCGCCGGGCTCGCGCGGGCTCTTCGCGCGGGCCATCGTCGAGAGCGGCCCGTGCCCGCAGCTCCCCTCGCGCACCCGCGCCGACGCGATCGGCGACATGGCGGCGCGCGCCGTAAACTGCACCACGGGCGACGTCGCCGCGTGCCTCCGCGCCGCGAGCGTCACGGCCCTGCAGACCGCCGTGATGGGCACCGGCGAGCCCGGCGGGATCTTCTACCAGGAGCGGGGCTTCATCTACCTGCCCACCTTCGACGGGGCGACCTTCACCGAGCAGCCCCTCGCGGCGCTGCGGGCCGGCCGCGGGAGCGACACGGCCATGGTGCTCGGCACCAACACCGACGAGGGCACCCTCTTCACGGGCGGCCTCCTCGGGCCCGCGGTGTCGACCGAGGCCGAGTATCGCGCGGCCCTCACGCGCGGCGCGGCCAACTTCGGCTTCACGCCCGTGCAGGCGACCCTGATCGCCGAGCGCTACCCCGTCGCGCGCTACGGCGGCGCCTACGAGGCGCTCACCGCCGTCACCACCGACGGGCTCTTCACGTGCAGCACGCGCTACGTGGCGCGCCAGCAGGCCGCGGCGGGGCGCTCCGTGCGGCTCTACCGCTTCGATCAGGAGCCTGGCAACGTGGGCCTCCCGGGCCTCGGGATCTTCCACGCGGCCGAGCTCTCGTTCGTGTTCGGCACGGCGAGCACGCTGCTCGGCGACGAGTCGTCGGCGCCCGCGCTCGGCGTTGCCATGCGCGGCTACTGGACGCGCTTCGCCGCGAGCGGCGACCCCGGCGGCGCACCCGCGTGGCCCGTGTGGAGCCCCATGGCCGACACGCGCCTGCGCCTCGCCGCGACGGTGGCCGCGGAGCCCGCCAACCCCGACGACCGCTGCGGCTTCTGGGACGGCCTCTACGACACCCTGCGGTAGCGCGCGGCGCGCATGCTCAGCTCCAGAGCGTCGCGCGCAGTGGCGCGAGCAGCGCGTGCGTCTGCGCGAGTGTCGGCGCCCCTACGGTTGCCACCAGCGCCTCGTCGGCGGCCACCGACGCGCCGCGCATGAGGGCGTCGAGCGCTTCGCTCCGATCGCGTGCGAGCGAGGCGCGCTCGGCGTCGGTGAGCTGCGGCTCGAGCCACGCGGCGACGTCCCACGCGAGGGCGGCGTGCTCGGTCTCGTCGCGGGCGATCGCGCCCATCGCGCGGGCCACGTCGGGGTCTCTCGCCGCGCGCGCCTGAAACGTCCCTACGAGGGCGCCGAAGGTCTCGCGCACGCATCCCTCGACGGCGTTCTCGCGCGCGACGGCGAGCCGGTCGCGCACCGCGAGCTCGTCGGAGCTCACCGCGGGAGCGCTCGCCCCGAAGCGCCGCGCGAGCGAGCCCGCGACCCGCGCGTGGCGCACCTCGTCGCGCGCCGCGCTCCGTGCTCGCGCGATGAGCGTCGCGGGCGCGCCCAGCGCGTCGAGCTCGCGCGCGAGCCGTTCGAACGCGCGCACCGCCGACGACTCGAGCGCCGCCATGTCGGCGAAGTACGCGCCGAGCACCGAGGCGTCGCGCGCGACCGCGCCCACAGACACGCCCTCGGTGCGGCGCCCGATGACGCAGTTGGGGTTGCTATCTTCGAGGCGCTCGGTCTGAAGCGTCTGCACCACGCCCGCGCGGCTCACGGCCACCACGTGCACGTCGAGGCCCGTGTTGCGCCCGCAGGTGGTGCCCGAGAAGAGGCGCAGCTCGTAGCCCGTCGCGGTGGGGCGCACGTTGGCGCCGTCGCACCGCACGCGAAACCCGCTCGCGGTGGCGAGCAGCGCCGCGTCGGCGGGCGCGTCGACGGGGGCCAGAAACGCGCGCAGGGCGTCGACGGTGGCGACAACGCCCACCTCGTCGCCGCGCGTGAACACGAGCTGCTGCGTGAGGCCATCGAGGCTCACGGACCAGCCGCTCGGATCATTGATCGCGGCGTAGGCGCTCATGCAGCGGGCGCGGTCGGTGGCCGTCGCGCAGAGCATCCCGCGCGTGTTCTGGCTGCTCGGGGCCGACGCCGCGGAGCGCAGCTCGAGGTAGTCGACGGGCACCGTGGGCGTGACGCCCACGAGCGGCACGTACCCGCCGTTGGTGCACACGCTCGCCGAGAACTGCTCGGCGGTAATGGTGGGGCCGCACGCGCTCGCGCCGGCCGCGCTCGCGGCCACGAGGGCGAACCAACGGGAGAAGAGTCGCCGGGTGTTCATGCGCGCATCGTCTCACGAGCGCGCGCCGCGCACCCGCTTGCGCCGCGCCCACATTGCACCACTACGTTCCCCTGTAGATCGTGCTGCGCCAGCGACGCGACGCTGGTGACTACGCTGGAGGGGCGGGTGTGGCGCGCGAGCACCGCGTCGATGTGTGCTTCGCGGTGGCGACCCGCCACCCTCCGCCACCCCTCCGCCACCCCGATCCGCCACCCCCTCCGCGGTGAAACCTCTTGCTGCAAGCCTGGCACGCTGTGCGCTCACGCTCCGTCGCGATGAGCGCGAAGAAGACTGCGTGGCACCCGCCCTTCACGGGCTTGCTTCAGGAGCGCGGTCCCCGGTGGGCGAAGGTGACGGGCGAGGTGCAGCTCACTACGGAGCCCCTGCGCGTCGACGACGTGATCGAAGTGTGGGCCGACCGTCCCCACGATCCCGACGACGTAGGCACCACGCTGCGCGAGATGTGGCGCTTCATCGTGGTAGTGGGTCTCGTAGAGTACAAGAGCGTCGTCTGGCCCTTTCAGCACGGCGACCTCTCGCGCCTCATCGCCTACGGAATGCTCTGGCGCACCACCCATCAGCGCCGCGTGCTGCGCGCCGACGGATCACGCAGCGAGCGCATCGCCGCCCACGAGGTGACGCTCATTCTCGCGGTGCCATCGATCAACAGCGCGCTGCGCGACGAGCTCGACGACCTCGGATTGACGCTCCCACCCTCGCACACGGGCTACCACTACATCACCGACGCGCTGTTGCCGCTGGTGGTGATCGACCTGCGCGCGGTGGCCGAGCGCGACGACGACGACGTGCTCCGCTGCTTCGCGGGTCTGCCGCTGCACACGGTGGAAGCGCGGCGCTGGGTGGGGCAACATTGGAGCACCGAGGGCAAACCCATGAGCACGCACGCGACCCCCGACCTGTACGGCTACGACGAGTTCATCGACCGCTTGAACCAGGAGCTCACGCCCGCTCAGCGCCTCCGGGGCCTCACGCCCGCGCAGCGCCTCGAGGGTCTCGCGCCCGCCGAGCGCCTCGAGGGTCTCGCGCCCGCCGAGCGCCTCGAGGGTCTCTCCGTGGGTGAGGCCATTCTCGCGCTCCCGGTCGAAGCCCTGCGCGGGCTCACCGACGCGTTCCTCGCGACGCTGCCCGACGAGGTGCAGGCTACCGTGCGCGCGCGCCGCGGGCACTGATCTCGCCGCTCGCACACCCAGCCCTCGCTCGACCGATCGCCGCGTCTGTGGCGCACAGACGTTGCCATCGCTCGACCCATCGCTTCGTCTGTGGCGCATAGACGTCACCATCGCTCGACCGATCGTTCCGTCTGTGGCGCATAGAGCTTCGCCACGGTCGACCGATCGCTCCGTCTGTGGCGCATAGAGCTTCGCCACCGTCGACCCTTGCCGCGTCGATGGCGCCATAGACGAGCAAGGCTCGACCCTTCCGCGTCTATCCCCCCGAATCGAGGCGAAGCCGCTGGAGTTTCGCGAACTTGAACGCCGTCAGATCCAGGCGTTGTTGAGGAGCTCGCCGATGCCGCCCGCGCCGGGCACGATGTACTGGTGGTGGTCGAGGCCGCGCTCGCGCTCGGGGTGGGCGCCGGGCACCGTGCCGAGCACGTCGCTGGGAGAGAGCCCGCGGTCGAAGCGAAACGCGTAGATCTTCGCGTCGGGGTGGTCTTTGGTGAGACGCTGCACGTACTCGGGCGTCACGATGAGGTTCATCGCGATGACCGCGCGGGGCTTGCCGACGAGCTTCGTCTTGTAGTGCGTCATCGCGGCCGACATCGAGCCGCCGGTGGCGCCCATGGGGTCGGGAATGAGCACGATGCGGTTCTCCACCTGGTGGCCGATCTTTGCGTCGTGCCACGCGGTGCCCGTCACCTCGCCCTTGTCGTTGGTGACCCGCGACATGAAGAGGTGATCCTGCCGGACGCCGTCGGGCTCGAGCAGCTCGTTGAGCGTCTCGTAACAGATCTGCGAGGGCACCGTGCCCGCGCGCGCGATGCCCACGGTGACCACCGACGCCGTGCGGTCGACGGACACGCCGCGGTACACGGCCTCGGGGCTCGACGCGATCATGCGCGTGGCCACGTCGATGCGGCGCCGCGGGAGCTCGGCCGCGAGCACCACGAGCGAGAGGTGCTCGTAGAGCCGTCGCACGAGGCGACCGAGCTCGGGCTGCACCGTCTCGCGGGCGCCGAGGCGCGCGAGCCAGGCGAGGGCCACCGGGTCGTCGAGCAGGTGCACGTTGGGCCCGTAGCGGTGCTCGATCTCCGTGGGCGCATAGCGGGAATGTTCGTAGGTCACATCGTGCATGGCGCCGGGGGTCCTACACGAAAACAAAGATTGCTTGCAAAGATCGCGACGCGGCGCCCGCCCCGTGCGCCCAACGCGCGGCGCAACGGTGTGATTCCTCGGCGCAAAACGGGGGACGTGTGGCGGGAAGTCACTATACTCCGCGGCGATGCACACCCGCTGGAACGCCGCGTGGAAGGCGGCACTGGTCTTCGT
>CAISKJ010001527.1 GCA_903885885.1 uncultured delta proteobacterium | reverse complement strand
CTACCCCGGCACCTACCGCGTCACCGCCTACGGCGCCGGATTCAGCGACATTCCCAGCACCGAGCAGGTCGTGCGCGACGCGCTCGTCGTCGGCCCCACGGGCCTCGCCAGCCTGCCCCTCGACGTCGTAACGCGCACGGTGTCAGGCGCCATCACGCTCAACGGCGCGGGCCCCATGCTCACGGGTCGCACGTGCGCCTCGACGACGGCCATCGACGGCCGCGGCGCGGTGCGCTTCGTCGAGACCACGCGCGGGTACAACTTCGCCTTCGGCACGCGCGGCTGCACGGGGCCCGCGGCCTTCACGGGGATCGTCTATCCCGGCACCTACCGCGTCACCGCCTACAGCGCGGGATTCAGCGACATTCCCAGCCCCGAGCAGGTGGTGGTCGACCGCCTCGAGATCCCTTGATCGCGCGGCGCGCGACACCGGTCGCGGCGTGAGCGAGCGCCGCGGCGGCGGGGTTGGCAGCCCGTCGAGGCGCCGCCCTCACCCACCGCTGTGACTGTGCGAATTACTGCTGCGCGAAGGCGTTCTGCGCGACGGGGAAGCGCCAGAGCATGTCGTTCACGGCCACGCCCGCGCGGTTGACCCGCACGTTCTGCCAGGTCTCGACCCCAGAGCCGTCTTCGCTCTGCATGCTCTGACGGTTCTGCGCATACTGGTCGATGAGGTACTGCGAGAGCTCGCCCGCGCGCATCGCGTTGTCGTGGTTGCGGTCGCCCTCGGTCACGCCCCTTCGCAAGAAGTACGAGAGGTACCCGCCGGCCTGAAAGCGCTGCGCCACCTGCGAGAGCACGTCTTCTTCCGAGCTGTACATGCCGAAGCGGTTGGGCGCCGAGTTGAACGCGCGCTCGAAGCCGCCCGAGTAGCAGCTGTCGAGCGCGAGCATGTTTACGTCGGCGCGCACCGTGTCGAACATGGACGACATCTGGTGCGAGTCGATCTCGCCGTCGCGCAGCACGATGGTCTCGACGAAGCCGTCGGGGTCGGCGCGTCGATCGCTCGCGGCCCTGCGGTTGCCGTGGCCCGAGTGAAAGAACATGAACACGTCGTTGGGGCCCACGCGCCCCGCCATCTGCTGAAACGCCTGCTGCACGGCCCCGGTGGTGGCCTCGGCGTCGGTGAGCACGATGAACTGCCCCGCGCCCCCGAGGTGCGCGCTGAGGTACGCCTGCGCGAGCTGGCGCGCGTCGTCGGCGCAGCCGAAGAGGTTGTTGCTGCCGCCGTAGTCGGTGATTCCCACAAAGATGCCGTACATGTTGCCCGCGCCCTGACGGCCCGCCACGTTGCCCGTGGGCACGCCGTTCTGGCCGATGCGCGGCGCCTCGGAGGAGCGCGCCGAGAGCGCGAAGGGCCCCGTCGCGCCCTGTCGGTACGACGACACCTCGACGCGGTACGTGCCCGTCGCGGGCAGCGTGACCTGCAGCGTGCTGTTGGTGTCGGCCTGCGTGGTGTCGTCGTTGTTCCACCGCTGGCCGTTGGGCGCGATGAGCGTGAGCGTGGGGTCGAAGGCCGACGACTCGAGGCGCAGCGTCACCATCGTGCCCTGACGCCCGTCGAGGCGGTACGCGCGCACGTAGCGACCGCCCGACGAGGGATCGCCCGGCGAGAGGTACTCGTTGACCGGCGCGTTGGCGGTGAGCGTGCCGCCGGGGCCCGTCTGCGCGTCGGGCGTCGGCGCGTTGGTGGTGTTGCCCACGACCACCATGCCCTGACCGGGCTCGCCCGCGGTGACGTTCACCGTGTACGCGCCGGTGGCGCCGGGCTGAAACGACGTGACCACGATGCGATAGCGACCGTCGATGGGCGCCGTAAAATCGAGGCGCGAGTTGAGGTCGCCCTGCGCGATGTCATCGTTCTCCATCGCCTCGCCCGCGGGCGGCACCACCCGCAAGAGCGTGTCGAAGGCGCTGCTCTGGAGCGCGATGATGGCGCGCTGCCCGCGGCGCAGAGAGACCGCGTGCTCGCGCTCGAAGCGCCCCTCGCGGTCGCGCGTGCCGTCGGGGCCGAGGGCGCCGTTGAACACCTGCGCGGCCGCGCCGTTCGCCGGCGGCGCCACCGCGGGCTGCTGCATCGCGGGCTGCATCGCGGGCTGCTGACCGGGCGCCGGGATGGGCTGCATCGAGGGCATGCCGGGCTGCATCGCGGGCTGCTGCGCGGGCTGCTGGCCGGGCATGGGGATGGGCTGCATCGAGGGCATCCCCGGTTGCATCGAGGGCATGCCGGGCTGCATCGCGGGCTGCGCGGGCTGCATCGCAGGCTGCTGGCCTGGCGGCGGAATGGGCTGCATCGACGGGTACGGCTGCGTGCCGAGACCGGGCACGGGCTGCATGCCAGGCTGCATGGGCACGGGCTGCATGCCCGGCGTCGGGGGGTTGATGGGGATCATCGTGCCCGCGGGGTACGGGTTGTTGGGCTGCCCGTTGGGGTACCACTCGGGGTGCACGCGGTAGTGCTCGTCGTCGTCGTTGGTCTTGTCGGCGGGGGGCTTCACGCGGCCCTCGGTGACGCCGATGGCGAGCACCGCGCCCGCGCCTGCGGCGGGCTGCGCGCCGGGGCGGAGCGCGTTGGGCCCCGGCTGCACGGCGGGCGCGTTGCGGGCCTGCGCGGGCTCGGTGCGGCGGCACGCGAGCCCCTGCGAGACGAGCACGGCGAGGGCGAGGCGGAGGGCGTGGTGTTTCATCAGAGCGGCGACTCCTTCGGGGGCGCGATACTACGCGACCCGCGCGCCGCAGTTGTACCCGTCGCGTGTCCGCGATTCGGGCGCCCGCGCGCTCAGGCGAGCTGCGCGACCCAGCGCTCGAGCTCGCCCACGATCACGCGCGGGGCCTTGCGCAGCGCGGCCACGTCGCGCGACCCGGTGAGAAGCATGATGGCCTTGAGCTCCTGCTCGACCTCGCGGAGGTACTGCTCGGCGCCCTCGCGGCCGCCCTCGCGCAGGGCCTTGAGCGTGGGCCGCGCGATGCCGCACGCGCTCGCGCCGAGGGCCACCGCGCGCGCCACGTCGGCG
>CAISKJ010001526.1 GCA_903885885.1 uncultured delta proteobacterium | reverse complement strand
CAACGGCTGCGAGGTCGACACGCGCGCGAGCACGACCCACTGCGGCGCGTGCGGGCGCGCGTGCAGCCCCGCCAACGCGACGGGGGTCTGCGCGGTCGGGGCGTGCGCGGTGGCCTCGTGCGACGCGGGCTTCGCCGACTGCGACGGCGCCGCGGCCAACGGTTGCGAGGTCGACACGCGCACGAGCACGACGCACTGCGGGCGCTGCGACAACGCGTGCCTCACGGCGGCGAGCTGCGCGGCGGGGGCGTGCACGGCGCCGGTGCTCGCGAGCTGCGCGGCGATCCACGCGGCGGCCCCCGCGCTGCCGAGCGGGGTGTACAGCCTCGACGTCGACGGCGACGGCGGGCGCGCGCCCTTCGCGGTGTACTGCGACATGACCACCGACGGCGGCGGGTGGACCTACGGCGCCATTCTTCGCACCACCACCTCGTCGGACAACCGCACGCGCGTCGCGGGCGTCACCGCCTTCGGCGCCCCGGTGCCCGGCGTGCTCGACAACGAGTACTCCGTCGACCTCACGGGCGTGCGCTTCACGAGCGTGCGCATCGACAACTTCACGCTCGGGCGCAACGTGCAGCGCAGCGCCCCCGCGGCCACCACGTGGGACGCGACCACCTACCGCAGCGGCGGCGGCTTCAACGCGAAGCGCATCGCCCTCGCGAGCGCGTACGAGTTTCGCGTGGGGTACTACCTCTCGGGCTACTGCGGCCTCGCGCAGACCAACATCCCGATGTGCTTCGCGTCGACGAGCGCCCCCACCGCGTGGGTGTGCGACACCGACGGGTATGCGGTCGAGGGCTGGGCCGACAGTACGGGCGGCGAGCTCTGCGGCCAGCCCTACTGCCGCGTGCTCTGGCGCGACACCGCCTGCACCTCGTACGTGAGCGCCGTGGCCGTGTACGGCTTCGCGGTGCGCTAGCGCGCCCTACGACGCGCCGCGGGTTGACGCGCGGGGCGCGTCGCGTGTCTCTTCACCCCGATGCGCCCGCTCCCCTCGCTCGTGGCCTCGCTGCTCACCGCACTCGTCGGATGTCACCCGACGCCGCCGCCCTCCACACCGCGCGCCGCGGCGCCCGTGGCAGGTGACGCCGCCGTCGCCGCCGCGCCCGATGCCGCGCCCGATGGGGTCGTCGACGCAGCACCGCCTGCTGCCGCCGTCGCGTCGCCCTTCTTCGCGGGCGCGACGCCGCTGAGCCCGGGCTGCTTCGCGTGGTCGGCGACGCGCGCGTCGGCGGCGTGCGTGATCGAGTCGCCCACCGACGACCTGCCGCACCTCCGCGCGGTGTTGCGCTTCACGTCCGACGCGGCCGGCGCGGTGTCGGCGATCGTCGACGACGCGGCCTTCGAGGCCGAGCGCGAGCTCCGCCCCTCGCCCGAGGCGATCGCCGCGGCGCGCGCGCGCCTCGCGCGGGAGGGCTACGCGCCCATCGAGGCGCTGCGACAGACGCTCGCGGCGAACGTGGCCGTCGCGTGGGCGCCCGGCGCCACGGCGCGCTGGCAGCGCCGCACGAGCGCGCGCGGCCGCCCGAACCAGGCGCCGCGCTACACCGATCGCGTGACCCTCCGCTGGGACGCGACGAGCGCCCCCCTCGTGCTCACGGCGCTCGACGACCGCCCCGTCGAAGACCCGCGTATCGCCGTGTACCCCGTCGAGGGCGGGCGCTACCTCGTGATCGACTACGTGGGTCGCTTCGCCGACGAGGGCGAGTACGGCACGCACGCGCGCGCCTGGCGCTGCGACCGCGAGGCGCACACCTGCGCGGCGCAGGAGGGGGATGGAGGTACGCTCAGCCCGCCACGCCGGCGCGCTCGAGCATCGCGTGCAGGAGCACGTTGCAGCCCGCCTCGAGGTGGTCGGCGCGCGCCGACTCGATCTCGTTGTGGCTGATGCCGTCTTTGCACGGCACGAAGATCATGCCCGAGGGCGCGAGGCGGGCCATGTACACCGCGTCGTGCCCCGCGCCCGACACGGCGCGCATGCTCGAGTAGCCGAGCTTCTCGGCGCCGCGCGCGACGGCCTCGACGCACTCGGCGTGAAAGGGCTGCGCGGGGTAGTGCGACACGAGCTCGAGCTGCACGGGGAAGCCCGTCTCCTCGGTGACCTTCGCGAGGTAGGCGCGCAGGTCGGCGTCCATCGCGTCGACGAGGGCGTCGGTCGCGTTGCGCAGGTCGATGGAGAACTTCACCCGCCCCGGGATCACGTTGCGGCTGTTCGGGTGCACGTGCACCATGCCCACGGTGCCGCGGCCGTGCGGCGGGTGGCGGTGCGCGATGGCCACGACCTCCTGCATGATGCGCGTCGCGACCTGCAGGGCGTCTTTGCGCAGGGCCATCGGGGTGGGGCCCGCGTGGGCCTCCATGCCGGTGACGGTGCAGTCGTACCAGCGAATGCCCAGCACGCCGGTGACCACGCCGATGGTCACGTCGTGGTCTTCGAGCACGGGGCCCTGCTCGATGTGCGTTTCGAAGTACGCGCCGATGGGGTGCGCGCCGGGCTCCTCGGGGCCCACGTAGCCGATGCGCGCGAGCTCGTCGCCCACGCTCTTGCCCGCGGTGTCGGTGGCCGCGTAGGCCTTCTCGAGGGTGAACGCGCCGGCGAACACGCCCGAGCCCATCATCACGGGGACGAAGCGCGAGCCCTCTTCGTTGGTCCAGAAGGCCACCTCGATGGGCGCCTCGGTCACGATGTTGTGGTCGTTGAGGGTGCGCACCACCTCGAGGCCCGCGAGCACGCCGTAGTTGCCATCGAACTTGCCGCCCGTAGGCTGGGTGTCAATGTGGCTCCCGGTCACGATGGGGGGCAGCGCGTTGTTCTTGCCCGCGCGGCGCAGAAAGCCGTTGCCAATCTTGTCGATGGTCACGGTGAGGCCCGCCTCGCGGGCCCAGCCGGTGACCAGGTCGCGGCCCTGCTTGTCGAGGTCGGTGAGCGCGAGGCGGCACACGCCGCCCTTCTCCGTGGCGCCGATCTGGGCAAGCTGCATGAGCGAGTCCCAAAGGCGGCCACCGTTGATGCGAAGCGAATCGTGCGAAGGGGTGGGCGTCGTCATAGGCCGGAGAGTATCGCAGGGGTCGGGGGTGGTCGCGCAACGACTCTCGCATCGCCCGCCGAGCCTTGTCCCATCGCGCCCCCTCGCCGTGCTAGCGCAGCCGCGATGAAGCCCGCGCCGCGCAACCTCCTCGCCGCCCTCCCCGCCTCGCTCGCCGACGAGGAGGTGCGCGCGCTCGCCCCGCCGGGGCCCGTTCGCATCGAGCGCATCGTGTCTACGGGCCAGCGGTCGCCGCCGGGATTCTGGTACGATCAGCACGAGGCCGAGTGGGTCATGGTGCTCTGCGGCGCCGGTCGCATCGCCTACGACGACGGCACCGAGGAGCACCTCGCGGCCGGCGATCACACGTGGATCGCACCGCACCGGCGGCACCGCGTCGCGTGGACGGCGCCCGACGAGCCCACCGTGTGGCTCGCGGTGTTCTACGCGCCCTGAAGCCCTCCGCGCGGGTTCACCACCTGCGGTGCGCGCCGACACCACCTGCGGTGAACGTCGCGGCACCACGCGACCGCGTCGGCCAGCGCTTGGCGCCGGTCACTCCGCGCCGGTGGCGGGCCGCCACCCCGTCGCCACCCCGTCGCCACCCCATTCCGCCACCCCGACGTTTCGCGAAGCCCTTGCAGCAAGCACGTTTGCGCGATGGCGCGCAGCTCGCACCGCGCCCGTCCATGACGTCGCACGACGAGCGGGCGAAGGACATCCTCGACGTGCTCCTCGACGACCTCGGCACGCT
>CAISKJ010001525.1 GCA_903885885.1 uncultured delta proteobacterium | reverse complement strand
GTGGCGGTGGCGGCGGCGGTGGCGGCGGCGGCGGCGGCGGTCGCTGACGGGGAGGCGCGGGCCGCTGGGCGCTTCTGGTGCAGCGCGCTGTTGACGCCGCGCCCCGCGGAGTGTTTTCACTCTTCGGGTTAATGGGCGATGGGGTGCTTCGCCCCCTCCGCCTCTGCCAACCTCACACCCTGAGACCTACGCAGAATGATCACCTCTCGGCGCGCGCTGCCCTTCGCGCTCTTCACGGCGGGGTCGCTGCTCGCGGCCTGCGGCGACACCACGGTTGCTCCTACCCCCGACGCGGCGGTCACGCCCGACGTCGTCGTGACGCCCGACGTGACCCCCGTCGACGCGGCGCCGCCCGACCGGCTCCGGCCGCTGCCGCTGCCCATGTGCCCCGCCGAGGCCGACCTCGCGGGCATGACGCCCGGCAGCGACGGCGCCGTGCGCGTCACGGGCACCACCGCGGGCAGCGAGCTCGAGCGCTTCGGGGCCTTCCCCACGGCGTGCTTCTCGGGCGGCGCCGTCGGTCGCTTCGTCGTGTACGGCTACACGATGCGCGGCGAGGGCTCGCTGCGCGTGAGCACGGTGAACCCCGGCACCACGAGCGCCACCTTCGACACCTTCGTGGCCGTGCTCGGGTCGTGCATTCCGACGGCCCACTCGATCACCTGCAACGACAACGCGGGCGACGCGGCCGCGGGCGCGGTGCACGCGCGCCACTCGACGGCCACCACGGGCGCCCTCGCGCGCGGCCAGCGCGTGTACATCGTCGTCGGCGGCCGCGGCAACAGCGCCGCCATGGCGACCTCGGGGGCCTTCGAACTCAGCGCGCGCGAGCTCGCCCTCGGCGCCGACAACGGCCCCTGCCGCCTCTCGGGCGCGGCGTGCGACGCGGGGCTTCAGTGCACCGTGCTCGCGCCCACGGTCGACGCGCAGGGCGTGTGCCGCCGCCCCGTGGCGCTGGGCATGCCGTGCGTGGGCGGCGACCTCTGCGTGCGCGGCTCGGTGTGCATCGCCAACCCCAGCGATACGACGCGCGGCACCTGCATCATGGACGCGACCCTCAACGGCGCGTGCCTCGTCGGCCGCCCCCCGTGCGGCGCGGGCCTGTCGTGCACCAACCCGACGCCGACGCCCGACGCGACCGGCGTGTGCCGCACGACCCTCATGGCGGGCGCCGAGTGCGACCCGTCGCAGCTCACGGGTGTGTGCGCGGCGAACACCGCGTGTCGCCAGGCCCCCGTGGCGGCCAACCCGGGGCGCTACCTCTGCTTCGCCGTGGGCGCGCGCGGCGGCCTGTGTCGCACGGCCGCGCCCCGCTGCGACGCGGGCCTCGAGTGCTCCACCGCGACCACGCCGACGTGCCGCGCGATGGTGGCGTCGGGGGCCGAGTGCGACCTCACGTCGAACGCGACGGTGTGCGCCGCGGGCTCGAGCTGCGCGCCCGACGCGATGTTCGCGGGCGGCACCTGCGCGGCCGACGGCACGGCGCCCGGCACGGCGTGTCGCGGCGGCGCGCCGACCTGCGACGCGGGCCTCGAGTGCGCGGCCTTCGGCGGGCGCAACGTGTGTCAGCGCACGACCGCGGCGGCGTGCGACTGGCGCTACGGCAGCGTGGTGTGCGGCACCGGGTCGACGTGCCTGCCCGGGGGCGTGAGCCGCGGCGTGTGCGCGGCGCCGACGGCCGAGGCCGAGCCCAACAACACCCCCGCGGCGGCGCAGGGGCCGGTGACCGAGAGCGCGATCTTCCGCGGCGCGATCACGGCGGGCGACGTCGATTGCTATCAGGCGCGCGTGCCCGCGGGGGGCGCGTCGCTCTTCGTCGAGACGAACAACAACGCGGGCGGCTGCCCCGGCGGCGGCGCCGACACCGTGGTCGCGGTGTACAACCCCGCCGGCGCGCGCATCGTCGAGAACGACGACATCGCGCAGAACAACCTCTGCTCGCGCATCAGCGGCCTCGTGTCGGGCCCGCTCAACAACCTCGCCGCGGGCAACTACGCGGTGTGCGTGCGCTCCTACAACACGACGTCGACCATCGCCTCGTACCACCTCACCGTCGCCATCGTTTCGTCGATGTAAGCGCCCGCCCGCGTTGCGGGAATGGTCGCTCCGGGGCGCTGGTTTCGCGCCGCCCCGCTGGGGTATGTGGCTCGGCCATCCGCGTGGCGGGCCGCGCCTCGATGGGGCCGCGCTCGCCCTCGACCCGTTCACCCTTTCGAAGAGGCTCATCTACGATGTTGAAGCTGTATTTCGCGCCTGGCGCCTGTTCGCTCTCGCCCCACATCGCGCTCCGCGAGGCGGGCCTCGCGTTCGAACTCGACCGCGTCGATTTCGCCACGAAGACCACGGCGGCCGGCGAGAATTTCCTCGCGGTGAACCCCAGGGGCTACGTGCCCGCGCTGCGCATCGACGCCGCCACGGTGCTCATCGAGGGCCCCGCGATCGTGCAGTACATCGCCGACCAGAACCCGGCGTCCAACCTCGCGCCCGCCAACGGCACGATCGCGCGCTATCAGCTCCAGGGCTGGCTCGCGTTCCTCAACTCCGAGGTGCACAAGCCCTTCGGCACGTTCTTCAACCCGAAGGCCGACGACGCTGCGAAGGCCAACGCGCGCGACGCGCTCACGCGGCGCTTCGAGTACCTCAACGGCGAGCTCACGGGGCGCACGCACCTCACGGGCGAGACCTTCACCGTGGCCGACGGGTACCTCTTCACCCTGCTCGGGTGGACGAAGTACATCGGCTACGACCTCGCGCCCTTTCCGTCGCTGCAGTCGTTCGTGGGCCGCGTGTTCGAGCGCCCCGCGGTGCAGGCCGCCATGAAGGCCGAAGGTCTCATCAAGGGGTGAGCGCCGGGCCGCGCGTTGTGTAACGTGCGCGCATGATGGCCACGCTCTCGCTCGACGCCGCGCTCACGCTCCCCTGCGGCGCCCGCATCAAGAACCGCCTCCTCAAATCGGCCATGAGTGAGCAGCTCGGCGACGGGCGCAACGACCCTACGCCGGGCCTCGCCACGCTCTACCGCACCTGGGCCGACGGTGGCATCGGGGTGCAGGTGACAGGCAATGTCATGGTCGATCGCACGGCGCTCGGCGAGCCCGCCAACGTGGTGCTCGACGACGCGAGCGACCGCGGCGCGTTTCGCCGCTGGGCCGAGGCGGGCGCGGCGCAGGGCGCGCACGTGTGGATGCAGCTCAACCACCCGGGAAAGCAGTCGCCGTCGATCTTGAGCAGGCGCCCCGTGGCGCCCTCGGCGGTGCCCCTCGCGGTGTGCCCCGACCTGCCGAACCGGCTCCTGCGTGACGAGGCGACGGCGCTCCCCACGCCGCGCCCGAGCACGGGCTTCAAGGCGGTGGACCGCGCCACGATGCTCGACGTCACCTACTACGAGGCGCTCATCGCGCGCATCGCGCAGGGGTGAGCGCGCGGGGCTTGACCGACGCCGCGGGTGTGGTGTCTGGTCTGCGCCCCGAACGGAGAACGTGCGCGATGGCCGAGACGAACGCGGTGGCCCCGGTGGGCGAGACGATGTCGCTGGAGTCGATCCTCGAGCGCCTCAAGGGCGTGGTCGAGAACCTCGAGAAGGGCGACCTCCCGCTCGAAGAGTCGCTCAAGATCTTTGAAGAGGGCGTGAAGCTCACGCGCGAGGGGCAGCGCCGCCTCGACGCCGCGGAGAAGCGCATCGAGACGCTCCTGTCGACGGAGCCGGGCGTCGGCGAGCCCGCCGTGCAGCCCTTCGCGCCGCGCAACCTGTAGCTTTCCGCCGCCGCGCGTGCGACCAGAGCTCCGCGTCTCGCACTGTGCGTTGCGGGGTTGTAGAGCGCTGGACTTGGTTTTTCGGGCGGTGGTAGAAACGCCGCGCATTCCCTTCAGAGACCGACGCTCCGACCGCTGCGCGCGCTGCGCGAGGGTTGCGCGCACGGTGGTTCGTATCTTCGGAGGACACAGATCATGCGGCAGTCTCGACGCCTGGCCCTGATGCTCGCGGCACAGTTCATCCCCTTCGCCGCGTACGCGCAGACGACGCAGCGCCCCGCTCCGGCGAGCGCAAACACCAACCAGGACGACGAAGAGTCCGACGAGGAGGAGGAGACCTCCTCTGCGACGTCCGCGAGCGATGCGGCCCCCGCGGCCGAGCAGCCCGCCGCTGCCGAGGCCGAGGAGAGCGACGCCGATCGCCGCACCCGCATGCTGGCGCGGTACTCCACCCTCGACGGCTCCATCGGCCTTCTGCACACGGCCACGGGCCAGCTGGGCGCGGCGGGCTCGTTTCGCTTTGGCCTCACGGGCGAGTTCGCGTCGGCGTCGGGCTTTCTGCGCCCCGCCGACCTCGCGGGCACGGCCTTCGTGGGCGGCGAAGACGACGCGCGCCACGTCGGCGGCACCCTCACGCTGTCGTACTCGCCCCTCGACTTCCTCGAGGTGTTCGGCTCGGTGCGGGCGTACGCCAACGCCAACAACCGCGAGCGCCCGGCCCTCTTCCAGGTGCTCGGCGATTCGAACCTCGGCGTGAAGGCGGCCTTCCGCGTGACGCGCGGGCTCTACCTCGGCGGCGACCTGTCGGTGTTCCTGCTCAACCGCTCGGGCGACGTGGGCCTCAACGCCGACTCCACGAGCTTCCACGCGCGCCTCCTCGGCACCCTCGACCTCAAAGAAATCACGCGCACGGTGCCGCTGCGATTTCACCTCAACCTCCGCTACTTCGTCGACAACAGCGCGTCGATCGTGGCCGACGTCGAGGCCCGCCGCCGCGCCGCGCAGCCCGGCTTCGACCCCGCGATCTGCGCCACCGTCAACGACCCGCGCTGCTTCCTCGAGGTGTCGCGCGTCGAGCGCTACGCCCTCGGCGTGAACCGCATGGATCAGCTCGGGATCAACATCGGCGTCGACGCGAGCCTGCCGTACGTGAACCCCTTCCTCGAGTGGTCGGTGGGCGTGCCCATCAACCGCCAGAGCTACCAGTGCTACTCGCCGGGCCCCACGGGCACGCGCCCCGGCGGCGAGGCCGACGACGACGGCTGCCTGCAGACCTCGGGCTTCGCGTCGATGCCCTCGCGCCTCACCATCGGCGCGCGCGTGCTGCCGCCCGTGCGCGGCCTCTCGGGCACGCTGGCCTTCGACGTGGCCACCTCGGGCACGAGCGACTTTGTGCGTGAGCTCGCCCCCACGGCCCCGTGGCAGCTCTTCTTCGGCGCCGCGTTCGCGTACGACATCCACGCGCCGGTGCAGCGCGTCGAGGTGCCCGGCCCCGAGCGCATCGTCAACCGCGACGTCGACCGCACGCCTCCGGGCGGCACGGTCAACGGCACCGTGCGCGACGCCGAGAGCCGCTCGGGCGTCAACCACGCCATCGTGACCTTCAACGGTCACCCCGAGCTGCACATCCTCGCCTCGGCGGCCGACGGCACCTTCCGCTCGGGCCACATTCCGCCCGGCGATTACCGCGTTCACGTCGAGGCCGAGGGGTACAACCCCAACGACTGCAACTTCACCATCGCGGC
>CAISKJ010001524.1 GCA_903885885.1 uncultured delta proteobacterium | reverse complement strand
GCCATCCGCTCGGGGCGCCTGATCGGCGACCCGCTCTTTCATGTGCCCGCGCTTACGGCCGCGGCCCGCATGGACTCGGTGCGGCGCGCGTCGCGCGGCGAGCGCCCGCGCCTCCGCGTGACGGGCGGCCGCGTCGGCCTCATGGACTGGACGCTCCCCACCGACCTCGTGCGCGCCGAAGCCGACGCGCTCGCGGCCCTCGAGCGCCTCCGCGACGCCGCGCGACGCTACGTGGTGCGGCGGCTCAACGAGCTCCCGCAGGCGTCGTTCACCGAGGCCGCCGTGATGCTGCTCGAGCGCATGGGCATCTCCTCGCTCAAGGCCGCGCGGCGCCCGGGTCTCCCCCAGGGCGAGGTGCACCTCACCGGCGTGTCGCGCCGCGGCCCGGAGGAGTTCCCCGTGGCCGTGATCATCAAGCGCGGCGGCGAGGTCGGTCGCGAGCGCGTGATCGAACTCCGCGGCTCGCTGCACCACTACGGCTCGGCCAACGTGGGCTGGATCCTCACCACGGGCAACGTGCTCTCGGGCGCCCGCGAAGAGGCGACGCAGCCGGGCACCGCCCACATCACGCTCGTCGATGCGCAGGCGCTCGGCCGCCTCCTCGACGACCACGCGGTGCTCGTCTCGCACGCGAGCGTCAGCCTCCCCTGGCTCGACGTCGACCTCTACGATCTGCTCCGCGGCGCGTAGTCGCCACCCCGGCGCCCGCCCTGCATCGCTGCGGGGCGGGCTCGCAGCGTCACCCGCTCAGAAGCACCCGCGCATGCACTCCCGGTAGCCGTCGTCGCAGCGCGCGACGCAGGCCGCATCGTTGCCCGTGCAGCGCGTTCCGCACGTGTGCCAGGTGGCGTGGCAGTCGGTCGAGCACGAGGCCCCAGGAGGCTCGCTCGCGGGGGCTGCCGGCGCGGCCGTTGGCGGCGGGGCCGCCACGGGGTTGCCGCCCACCGAGATCTGCTCGCGGCGCCATGCGCTCGCGGCCTCCTGCGTCATCGCGGGCGTCGAGGTGGGCGGCCCCACGGGGGGCGTGAGTGGCTCCATCACGGGCGCGCTCGGCGGCGGAGGGGGGAGCGGGGCCATCGCGGGCTGCGGGGCCTGCGCGACGGGCTGCGGCGACTGGCCGTTGGCATGCGTGCGGGCATATTCGACACGATCGGCGCCCGCGCCGAAGGAGTACGACTGGAGCCACGCGCTCCAACACTGCTGCCGCGTGGGCGCGATGGCGGTCTCGTCGTAGTCGAGGGCGTAGCAGCGTTCGAAGGCCGCCTCGCCGTCGTACACGTAGCGGTAGTTGGGACCGCACGCGGCCAGCGCGAGCGCCAGAAGGGGGAGCCTCGTCGCGTGCTTCATCGGCGCGACCATACCACCGAACGCCGCGGACGACAGGCGCGGCGGCGGGCTACTGCCCCGCGCCGAAGAGCTGGTGCGCGAGCTCGCGCCACCGGCGCGCGGCCTCTTGCTGCCCGCGCATCTCGGCGAGCTTCAGGGCCACGCGGCGGTCGAGCGTGCCGCGCACCTCTTCGATCACAGCGCTCGTGGGAACGTCCGCGCTGATCTTCAGCGCGAGCTCGCGGTGCGCCTCCGAGGTGCGACGGCAGTCGGCGATCACGCGCGCTGTGTGAATGGGCGCCTGAATGGCCTTGGGGAGCTCCGTCACCATCGCGAGATATTGCATCGGGAGGTCGACCTTCTCGGCGAAGCGCCACAGGTCGCGCGCGGTGTACGCGGGCAGCACGGAGCCCACATCCCACGCGGTGTTGAACTCGGCCGCGTCGATGGCGAGCTCGCCGCGCAGGCGCCGATCGCTCACGCCCTGCACCACCTCTTTGAGCGCTGCCTCGATCCAGTTGCGGCGCGCCCCCTCGACGCCCTTGTCGCTCGACCACGCGACGGTGCGAAACGCGAGGCGCCACCGTCGACGATCGGGGTCGCGACGCTGCAGCACGTTCATGGCGCGGGGAAAGTCCTTGCGCTTGCAGAGGATCGCCGCGTCGTCACTCACCCGCGTGTACTCGCTCACCATTCGTGACGTGGTCATTGCAATGCTTCCTTCGCAGTCGGAGCTGCGCTCCGTCAAAGAAACGACTCGTTCCCTACGGCCCCGCAGGCGCGCCCGACGACGGCGTTGGTGCGCCCACCGGCGTGCCCACCGGGCTCGACACGGTGACCCCCGCCGGGCGCACGGCACCGCCCGTGAGGTCGATGTTTGCGGGCACCGTCGGCGGCGCCACCACGCGCTGCTGCAGCGGCCTGCAGGTGGCGTTCACGCAGGCCTCGGCACGCCCGCACGCGTGCCCGCACGCACCGCAGTGGGCCTCGTCGACGTCGAGGTCACGGCACCGGTCGCCGCACGCGGTGAGCCCCGCGCCGCACCACTGCGCGCACCGTCCGTCGTCGCACACCTGACCGCGGTCGCAGCGGTGCTCGCACGTGCCGCAGTGGTCCTCGTCGCGGGCGAGGTCGCTGCACGCGCCGCCGCACACCGCGTAGCCCGGCGCGCACGTCACCGCGCAGCGCCCGCCCTCGCAGAGCTGCCCGGCACCGCACGCGGTCGCGCACGCGCCGCAGTGGGCGCGGTCCGTCGCGAGGTCGCGGCACGTCGCGCCGCACGCCGTGAG
>CAISKJ010001523.1 GCA_903885885.1 uncultured delta proteobacterium | reverse complement strand
CGCCCTCGAGGGCAGCGCGTTCGTGGCCGGCGCGGCGGTGCAGTGGCTCCGCGACGGGCTCGGGATCATCCAGTCGTCGGGCGACATCGAGGCGCTCGCGCGCACCGTGCCCGACGCGGGCGAGGTGGTCTTCGTGCCGTCGCTCACGGGCATGGGCGCGCCGCACTGGGCGCCCGACGCGCGGGGCCTCGTGTGCGGCATCGGCCGCGACACCACGAAGGCCCACCTCGCGCGGGCCACCCTCGACGGCATCGCCCTCGAGATCGCCGACCTCGTCGAGGCGATGTCGCAAGACGCGGGTGCCCCCATCGCATCGATGCGCGTCGACGGCGGCGCGTCGGCCAACGACCTCCTCTTGCAGATTCAGGCCGACGTGGCGGCGACCGAGGTGGTGCGTCCCCGCGTGGTCGAGACCACCGCGCTCGGGGCGGGCATGCTCGCCGCGCTCGGGGCGGGCCTGGTCGCGTCGCGCGACGACGTGCTCGGCGCGCTCGCGGTCGACAGGGTGTTCGCCCCCGCGGGCGAGCGCGCGCGCGTCGAGGCCCTGCGCGGCCGGTGGCGCGCGGCGGTCCGGCGCGCGTTGCAGCAATGACAGGGGTAGCGTCATGACGGAAGAGAACAAGGTCCGGCAGCATCTCGAGATCTCGTGGGAGGCGCTGGAAGACGCGTTCGAAAACAACGCGCCCGAGGTGCACTCGTACCTGCACCTCATGACCGGCGAGGTGCTCCGCGTGGTCGACGGCGTGGCCGACCCGGCGATGCACCAGCGCATTGCGAGCGACACGAGCTACCTCCGCGTCGACCCGGTGTCGTCGCGCGAGCAGTACCGCTGGATGGAGCGCTTCATCGCCATCGTGCAGGAGTCGGAGCTGCGCTCGCGCCTCGTGGCGGCCATCGACGGCAAAGGGGCCTTCCGCCGCTTCAAAGACGTGCTCATGAGCTTTCCCGCCGACCGCGAGCGGTGGTTTCTCTTTCGCACGGAGCGCCTCCGCTCGTGCATGGAGGCCTGGCTCGAGGCGCACAACCTCGAGGCCGTCGCGCGCCCCGTGTGGACGCCCCCCGCCAACGAGGCGCCCGAGGCCGAGGCCGACGACGAGGCCGTGGCCACGCTGCGCCGCGCGCGCATGGGCATCGAGGGGCTGCGCCGTCGGCTGCGCGAGGCCGCCGACCTGGTGCCCTCGCGCGACATCGAGACCGCCGTGGCCTTTCTCGAGTGGCTCCGCGACCGCGGCGGCGCGCGCGGCGAGGTGACCACGCTCGCGGGCAACGTCGACGTGAACGGCGGCGCCGACGACGGCGAAGGCGACGGCGACGACGCATGACCCTCGCGGCCTCCGCCCTCGCGCTGTGGCTCGCCGCCGCGCAGGTCGCGGGGGCGGTGCCCGCCCTCGACCGCGCCGAGGTCACGCTCGACCACGCCGTGGCCGTGCTCGAGACCGACGGTGATCAGGCCCCGCGCTTCGTGCTGCGAAGCGATTTTGTGCTCACCCTTCGCACCGAGCTCCGCATGCGCAACGCGCCCGACGCGCTGCACGTCCCGGTGGATCCCACGATGGTGTCGGAGCCCATTCTCGAGCAGCTCGCGGCCGAGGTGCTGGTGGTGCGCGAGGCCGAGCGCGCCGCCCTCGGCGAGGTCGACCCCGCCGACGTCGCGCGCTACCGGGCGCACGTGCTCGCGCGCATCGGCGGCGACGAGGGGCTGCGCGAGCTCCTCGCCGCGACGGGCACCGCGGCCGTCGAGTTCGACGCGCTCGTGCGGCGCCGCGCGGTCGCCGAGCGCTACCTCGTGCAGCGGCACCCGCGGCTCATCGAGCCCACCGTCGAAGACCTGCGCGCGCGCTTCGAACGCGATCGTCGCGACGACCCCGCGGGCACGCCCGACAGCTTCGCCGCGGCGCGTCCGGTGCTGTTCGAACGCATGGTGCGCGAGTCGCTCCCGCGCGCCCTGCGGCAGTACCTGCGCGGCCTCGGGAGCCGCGTCCGTGTGCGGCGCCTGGCCCCCGCCGTGGTGGTGCCGTGACGGCCACGCTGCGGCGCGCCGCCGTCGACGACCTCGCGGCGCTCAAGGCGCTCGAGCGCGAGGGCTTCGGGGCGCACGTGCCGCAAGAGGGCATGGCCGACGAGCTCACGCGCACGTGGGCGCGGGTGTACGTCGTCGACGACGCGGGGCGCGGCGTGGTGGCCTACATCACGGTGTGGCGCGTGGCCGACGAGGTCGAGGTGATCCAGGTGGCGACGCGGCCCGACGCGCGGCGCGAGGGGCACGCGCGGGCCCTGATGCTGCGGGCGTTCGAAGAGGCGCGGCGCGACGGCGCGGTGCGCGCGCTGCTCGAGGTGCGCCCCCTGAACGTGAGCGCGGTGACGCTCTACCGCTCGCTCGGCTTCGTCGAGCTCGCGCGGCGTGAGCGCTACTACGACGACGGCGAAGACGCCCTGGTGATGGAGCTCCGGTTCGCCTGACCGGTTGACGGATTACGCCTTCGATGTCGCGCGCTTGCGGCGCGGCGCGGGTGCGGTCTACGGTGCCTTCGAGATGCCTCGCGCACGTGAGACACCGCGGATGAGCGAGGGGCGCACCGCCGAGAGCGGCCGGGAGGAGCCCGTGTCGCCCGCGGTGGCCATGCCCGACATGGTGGAACTCCTCGGGAGTCCCACGGAGGATGCGCCCGAGTCGCAGGGCTACTCGATGCCGCCGCCGCCGCCGGCTCCCGCCCTCGACGGCCCGTGGCGCAGCTACAAAGAGAAGGTCGCGATCCTCGCGGATCGCATCATCGACGCGCAGAAGCCCATTCGAATTCTCAACGCGCTCAAGTGGGAGCCGGGGTCGTGGGAGGCGTTTCGCAAGTCGCGCTTCAAAGACGTGCCCCGCGTCGACGCCGACTCGTACGGGCGCGCCGACCTGGGCTTCGACGCCGTGGCGCGCGCGAGAGACTTTCAGGGCCTCGCCGACGACGTGCGCCGCACCCTCGGCGCCGACGACGCGATCGCGCGCATTCTCCGGGCGACGTGCCTCGAGTACCGCGACGTGTGCCGCATGTTGTGTGTGCGCGGCACGCCGGAGTTCTACGCCTACTCGCGGCGGCTCTACGGCTCGCCGAAGGACACCTTCCCCGACGGTCAGACCACCGTTCGCGACATTGCGCGCACGCTCTACACGCACCTCACGAGCCTCGGCGAGGTGCACCTGGGGGCCGTGGCGCCGCGCGACATCGAGGGCGCGCAGGTGGTCGACGCGCTGCGCGAGCGCTTTCGCTCATACTTCGGCGAAGACGCAGTGAACGTGATGCTCGACGACGGCATCATCGCCGACGCGGCCGCGGGCAGCGACTACGTGAAGATCCGCGGCGGGGCGAAGTTCAGCCAGGTCGACGTGGACATTCTCGAGGTGCACGAGGGCTGGGTGCACGTGGCCACGAGCCTTAACGGCGCCAATCAGCACGTGGCCAAGTGGTTGAGCAAGGGCCCGCCGCGCACGACCTCGGTGCAAGAGGGCCTCGCGGCGCTCATGGAGGTGCTCACGTTTCGCAGCCACCCGCGGCGCGCGCGGCGGCTCAACGAGCGCGTGCTCGCGGTCGACAAGGCCGAAGACGGGGCCGACTTTCTCGACGTGTTCGAGTGGTATCGCACCGAGGGCTACGACGAAGAAGACTGCTTCAACGCCGCGCGCCGGGTGTTTCGCGGCGGCACGCTCGCGGGCGGGAGTCCCTTCACCAAGGACATCGCGTACACGCGCGGCCTGGTGACCAACTACCACTTCATTCGCTCGGCCATTCGCGCGTGCAGGCCCGAGCTCGTGCGCTTTCTCTTCGTCGGAAAGGTCGCCCACGAAGACGTTCCGGTGCTCCACGCGCGCGTGGCCGACGGGGTGATCCGCGCGCCGAAGTACCTGCCGCCGCTGTTCTCCGACCTCAACGGCCTGGCGATCTGGATGGCGTACTCGGGCTTCTTCTCGCAGATGGGCGCGCAGGAGATGTTCGACTACTACGCGCAGCTCTTTCAGCAGACGTAGCTACGCGCCGCGGATGCGCGCTGCGTGGCCGACGGGCACGCGCAGCTCGCGGCCGTCGAGCGTCCAGGTGAGCTCGCTCGCGGTGAGGTTGGTG
>CAISKJ010001522.1 GCA_903885885.1 uncultured delta proteobacterium | reverse complement strand
CCGACGCCCGCCAACGCGACGCCCACCTGCGCGTCGAGCGCGTGCGGGTTCACGTGCAGCGGGTCGTGGGCCAACTGCAACGGCGTCACCTCCGACGGCTGCGAGGTCGACACCAGCAGCGCCGTGGCCCACTGCGGCGCCTGCGGGCGCGCGTGCAACGCGACGGGCGGCGCGGCGGGCTGCGCGATGGGCGCGTGCACCATCACCTGCGCGGCGGGCCGCGGCGACTGCAACGCCATGGCCGCCGACGGGTGCGAGGTCGACACCAACGCCGCGGTGCTCCACTGCGGCCGCTGCGGGAGCGCGTGCGCGCTGCCCAACGCCACGCCCGCGTGCCGGGCCGGGGCCTGCGCCGTCGCGAGCTGCAACGCGGGCTTCGCCGACTGCGACGGCGTGGCCGCCAACGGCTGCGAGGTGAACCTCACCGCCGACCCGACGCACTGCGGCGCCTGCACGACGGCGTGCGCGTTCGCCAACGCGACGGCCGCGTGCACGAGCGGGCGGTGCACCCTCGCGGCCTGCGCCGCGGGCTACGGAAACTGCGACGGCGCGCTGGCCAACGGCTGCGAGACCGACACCAGCGCCACCGTCGACCACTGCGGCGGCTGCGGCATGGCGTGCAGCGCGAGCCACGGCGCGCCGTCGTGCGCGGCCGGCGCATGCTCCATCGTGTGCGAGCGCACGGGGAGCGTCGACGGTGCGTTCTACTACAGCTCGCTCTGGGGCAACTGCGACGGCGACGCGCGCGCCAACGGCTGCGAGACCGACCTCCTCACGCCCTCGAACTGCCAGGCGTGCGGCAACGCGTGCGCGTTCACCAACGGCGTGCCCGCGTGCGCGAACAACTCGGGCACGCAGTGCTACCTCGGCGGCTGCGCCGCGGGCTTCGCCGACTGCAACGGCACCGCGGCCGACGGCTGCGAGGTCGACATCACCAGCGACCGCAGCAACTGCGGGGGCTGCGGCCGCGCGTTCGCCTGCGGCTCCACCCGCGTGTGCCGCGCGTCGCTGTGCCGCCCCGGCAACGACCAGTGCGCCGGCGCCACGCCCATCAACCTCGACGCGGGGCGGCAGCTCTGGGTGCCCGCCACCACCGTCAACGCGCTCCACGACATCGACCCGTCGTGCCGCGACACCACGGCGCCCGACGTCTACTTCAGCTTCACCCTCAGGCAGCGCGAGCTCGTGTACGCCGACACCTTCGGCAACGAAGCGGCGGGGCACGCGGCCCCCACCTGGGACACGGTGCTCTTCTTCGCGAGCGCGTGCACGGCCTCGATGCCCGCCACGGGCACCGCGGGCGCGGTGTACTGCAACGACGACGCCTCGGGCCTCGGCTGCACCGCCGACGGCACGCGCTCGCAGGTGTCGGCGGTGCTCGAGCCGGGCACCTACTACCTCGTGCTCTCGGGCTACGGGGGCGCGGCGGGCGCGGTCGACATCAACGTTCAGCACCTTCCGGTGGGCAACGGCGCGGCGGTCAACCTCGCCACGATGGGCGCCGGGTCGCGCTACACGCTCGCGGGCACCACGGCGGGCACCGGGTCCCTCGCCCCCGCGGCGACGTGCACCGCCAACGGCCCCGAGGTCACCTACTGGTGGCGCCAGTGCGGCGCGGCGAGTGCGTTCCGAATGAACGCCAGCACCTGCAACGCCGCTTCGACCTTCGACACGGTGCTGTATTACCGCAACGCATACAGCACCGCCGACGCGTGCAACGACGACGCGGGCGCCGTCTCGTGCCCCGTGCGCCCCACGCTGTCGATCACGGGCGCGCCGGTCCCCGGCGGATCGGGCATCCACGCGGTCACCGTCGACGGCTTCTCGACCACGACGGCGGGCGCGTACGTGCTCACCCTCGGAGGCTGAGGCCCTCGGCGCCGGGATCGATGCGCCGCGCAACGCGGGCCGCGCCCCCCCGACCGCAACGCACGCGCGCATCCGCCGGAGCGCTCGCTCCGCGCGGCGTACGCGGGGTGTTACGCGTCTTGACCGGCGCGCCCCGTCGCGCGTAGGGTCCGCGCCCGTTCTATGGGCACTCTTCAGGCAATCACGGGCATGAACGACATTCTCCCCGCCGACGCGCGCGCCGGCGAGGTGCCCGTAGAGCGCTGGCGCGCGCTCGAAGAGGCCTTCCGCGCGCGCTGCGAGCGGGCGGGCTTCCGCGAAGTGCGCACGCCCCACTGCGAGTACACCGAGCTCTTCGAGCGCGGCGTCGGCGAGGTCACCGACATCGTCGAGAAGGAGATGTACTCGTTCGAAGACCGCGGCGGCCGGCACATCTGCCTGCGCCCCGAGGGCACCGCCGGGGCCGTGCGCGCCGCGCTCGAACACAGCGTGCTCGAGCGCAACCCGGTGGTGCGCTGGTACTACGCGGGCCCCATGTTTCGCGCCGAGAAGCCCGCCAAGGGCCGCACGCGGCAGTTTCACCAGGTGGGCGTCGAGGTGTACGGCGACGCGTCGCCCGCGGCCGACGCCGAGGTCATCGACCTCGCGGCGGGCCTCCTCCGCGCGCTCGGCGTCACCGACTTCGTGGTGCACGTCAACTCCATGGGCACGCGCGCCTCGCGCCAGCGGTACCGCGAGGCCCTCGTCGCGCACTTCGAACCCGCGCGCGAGCACCTCTCGCCCGAGAGCGTCGCGCGCCTCGCGAAGAACCCCCTCCGCGTGCTCGATTCGAAAGACCCGCGCGACGCGCCCTACAAGGTCGGCGCGCCGTCCATTCTCGACTTTCTCTCGGTCGAAGAGCGCGCCCACTTCGACCGCGTGTGCGCCATGCTCGACGCGCTCGGCACCCCCTACGTGGTCGACCCCACCATCGTGCGGGGCCTCGACTACTACACCCACACGGTGTTCGAATTCGTCGACACCTCGGGGCGCCTCGGCGCGCAGAACGCGCTCGGCGCCGGCGGCCGCTACGACGGGCTCTTCCGCGAGCTCGGCGGCGCCGCCGAGGTGCCCGCGGTGGGCCTCGCCCTGGGCGTCGAGCGGCTCCTCCTCGCGGCCCCCGAACCCGCTGCGCAGAAGCCCTTTCGCGTCGCCGTCGTGGCCGCCTCCAAAGACGACCTCGCGGTGCACGCGGCCTCGCTCACCCTCGCCCGCGACCTGCGCGAGGCCGGCGTCGAGGCCCACGTCGACACGCGCTTCGGCTCGCTCAAGAGCCAGATGAACCGCGCCAACGAGCAGCTCGGCGCCGCGCTGGTGCTCCTGCTCGGCGGCAACGAGATCGCCAACGGCACCGTGAGCGTGCGCGACATGGCCCTGCCCAAAGACGACCCGCGCAAGCAGCGCGACGTCGCGCGCGCCGAGGTCGTCGCCGAGGTGCTGCGCCTCCGCAGCCCCGCGGAGCCCGCCCGCTGATGCGTCTCGCCGCGCTCCCGCTCGCCGCCGCGCTCGCCCTCGCGCTCGCCCCCGCCGGGGG
>CAISKJ010001521.1 GCA_903885885.1 uncultured delta proteobacterium | reverse complement strand
GTCTTTGAACTTGTCGAGGTTGAGCGCGACGGGGCCCGAGTAGTTCACCGTGTTCGCGGCGTTGGGGTCGGTGTCGCCGCAGCCGGCGGTCGCGAGCGTCGCAACGAGCATGAGAGAAGCGAAATACCGCTGCATGAAGTCTCCTTCGCCCGCGCCGTCGCGCAGGCGATACCAATGGGGTGAAGGTGCGGCGAGCGTGCCACGGTCAACGGCCGATCGCGCCCCGAACTTCACCCGCTGCGACACAAATCTGTCGGCGCACCCACCCTGCGCAGCGGCCTGCGCTGTGCGCATTTCGGTTGTTGGGAATGCGTGTGACCCCTCACGTCGCTCGCCTTGCACCGCGCGTCGCTTCGCCCTTGCGCGTGAGCTCGCCCTGAAACAACCCGTCGAGCCACTGCCACACCGCGGCCACGCGCGGCACCACGCGCAGCGCCCGGTGCCCCACGAGCCAGAGGGTGTCGTCGGGCAGCGTCGCGAGCGCGCGCGCGAGCGGCGCCGAGAGCTTCGCCACCGTGAGGCCACACGCGGCCGCGAAGGGGAGCGGCGCGAGCACGAGCCCTACGCCCGCCGCCGCGGCCTGCATCTGGCCCGAGAAGTTGCTCATCGCGAGCGCCGGTGCGACGCGCGGCGCGTGCTCCTTGAGCCAGCGCGCCGTGGGGATCGACGCGAGGTCGTCGCCGTAGGTGATCCACCGCGCGTCGGCGAGGTCGCGGAGCGTGCCGAGGGAGGCCACGTACGCCGCGCTCCCGAGGGCCACCGTGCGCGTGGTGAACACCTTCTTGGCCACGAGCTCGCCGCTCGTGGGGCGCATCGCGCGCAGGGCCACGTCGGCCTCGCGGCGCGACAGGTCGGCGTAGGCCACGCGCGCGTCGAGCTCCACCTGCAGGCGCGGGTGCGCCGCGACGAGCTCGCCGATGCGCGGCGCCACGATGAGGTCGGCCACGCCCGGCGGCGCCGTGATGCGCACGCGCCCCTCGACCTCGCGTTCGAAGCCCTCGGCGTCGCGCGCGAAGTCGGCCGCGCCGCGCTCCATCGCCTCGGCGGCCACGGCGAGGCGCTCGGCCGCCGCGGTGGCGTGGAGGCCCTCGCGGCTGCGGTCGAAGAGCGTCACCGAGAGGGCGGCCTCGAGGGCGGCGAGGCGACGGCTCAGCGTCGACGCGTCGACCCGCAGCCGCTGCGCCGCGCGCCCCAGCGAGCCGTCGCGGTAGAGGGCGAGAAAGAGCTGCACGTCGTCCCAACGCAAGGGGAGGTCTTGCATGGGCGCAAGGGTACCTTGCGGCGCGCGACAGGGCGACGGGGCGGGCGCACTGTCTCCACCACGGCGTCGCCGCGCATCGAGCGCGCGCCACGGCCCCGATGAGAGAGCGCACACCGCAATGAGCACCGCAGAGCTTCACGTGATCGTCGGCGCAGGGCAGATCGGCACCCACCTCGCGCGCGTCCTCGCGGCGCGCGGCCACCGCGTCGCGATGGTGGCGCGCGGCGAGGGGGCGCCCCTCGACGGCGTCACGCGCGTGCGCGGCTCGATCGCCGACGAGGCCGTGGCGCGGCGCGTGGGCGACGGGGCGACGGCCCTCTACAACTGCGCCAACCCCCCCTACGACCGCTGGCCGACGGAGCTTCCGCCCATCGTCGAGGGCGTGATCGCCGCGGCGAAGGTGTCGGGCGCGCGCCTCGTTCAGCTCGACAACCTCTACGCCTTCGGGCGCATGGGCGGCGCCCCGATGGCGCCCGACGGGCCCTTCGCGCCGTGCTCGCGCAAGGGCGCGCTGCGCCTGCGCTTGCAGGAGCGCCTCCTCGACGCGCACGCGAAGGGCGAGTGCCCCGTCGCCATCGCGAAGGCGAGCGACTTCGTGGGGCCCGGCGTAGTCAACGCGCACCTGGGCGCGCGCTTCTTCGAGCGCGTGTTCGCGGGCAAGGCCGGCGAGTGCTTCGGCGACCCGTCGCTGCCGCACGCGTTCACCTACGGCCCCGACGTGGCCGCGGCCCTCGCCACGCTGGGCGCGCGGCCCGAGGCGGCGGGGCGCGTGTGGCACGTTCCCACCGGCGAGGCGGTGTCGATGCGCGAGTGGGCCGCGGCGCTCGGGCGCGAGCTCGGCGTCGAGGCGAAGGTGGCGCCGATGCCCGGCTGGCTCGTGAAGGCGCTCGGGGTGTTCGTGCCCATGATGCGCGAGCTCGGCGAGATGCGATACCAGTGGGAGGAGCCCTACCGCGTCGACGACAGCGCCTTTCGCGACGCCTTCGGGGCCGCGCCGACCCCCTTCGCCACGCAGGTGCGCGAGACGGCCGCGTGGGCCCGCGCCACCTACGGCAGCCCCGCGAAGGCGGCGTAGCGGGCGCGCTGCTCAGGGCGACGGCGCGACGTGGCGCCGCACGGCGTCGTACTCGGCGCGCGCGAGCGGGTGCACCTCGGCGAGGGCGCGGTCGTAGCCCTCGCCCTCGAAGCGCAGCGCGCCGTCGCGCAGCACCTTCGTGGCGACGCCGCGAAAGCGCGCGTCCATCGCGGCCACGAGCAGCGGTCGCACGCGCGGACCGGCCATGTGCGCTACGTCCGCATCCGATAGCGAATCACGTTGATCTTCTCGAGCTGCGGGGTGCCCGCGGGGGCGTCGATCGTGTCGACGTGCCCCGTGTTGGCCATCTCGCCGAGCGCCATGATGACCTTGCCGCGCGCCGAGAAGCCCTTCATCGCGAGGGCCTCCTGCAGCTGCGGAACCGTGAGCCCGTCGGCGCTGGCGCGCAGCTTCTCCGCGATGAGCGGCGCGAGCTGCGCGTTGCGTCGCTGCGTGATCATGCCGACGATCACTGCGCTAAATGCGCCGATGATCCCATAGAGAATCAGGTTGGACATGCGGGTGACGACGCCTCCGCGGCGGAGTGCAACACAGCCGTCGCGTCACCGACAAGCCTCCGCGCTACCGCCCGCGTCGCAGCCGCACGATCGCCACGCGCTGCCACAGCACCACCGCCGCGAGCGCCAGTGTTACGGCAGGCCACAGCAGGAAGAACATCGCCGCGTTGGTGTCGCGGTACGTCACCCCGCAGAGGTTCGCCGCGCGAATCATGAAGTCGACGCACGCCGCATAGAGGGCGAAGCCCACCCGCTCCATCGGTCACCGTCCCTCGCGAAGCGCGCGGAGGGTCTCGGCCTGGCGCCACGCGAGCACCCACAGCACGTACATGAGCGCGGGCCACGCGAGGCAGAACACCGCGAGGTTGGCCACGCCGTAGCCCACCCGCCGGTCGCGCGTGAACGCACCGCCCAGCGCGTAG
>CAISKJ010001520.1 GCA_903885885.1 uncultured delta proteobacterium | reverse complement strand
GCCGTGGCGTGACGCCCCCCGCCGCGCCGTATCGGGCGCCGCAGCCCCTGACGCTGCCGCCGCGGCCTCCGCTCGCGGGCCTCGCGGCGACGGCCGCCGTGTGCGCGCTGCTCGCGGCGTACACGACCTCGAAGCTCGCCACGATGGCGAGGCTCCGCGGCGACGCGCCGGGCATCGCGCCGCGCGTGATGGCGCTCGTGGGCGAGCGCCGACGCTTCAGCCCGCACCAGGCCGAGTACGACCTCGTCGACCCCGACGACCGCGCGCACGCGCCGTGGACGATTCAGCTCACGTCGACGCAGATGCGCGACCGACGCTACGGCGACGAACTGCGCGTGCGGTGCCTCGACGACGCGCGCGCGTGCTACCTGCGCGACTCGGTGTACGTGAGCGACGGCAACGTGCAGTTCGACCACGGGCTCCGGGTGATCGAGCTCGCGGGCCTCGCGTGCTGCCTCGCGGTCATGGCGCGGCGCCTCGTGCGGTGGCGCATGCTGCTGGGCGTGCTGCGGCCGCGCGCGGGGTAGCGGCGCGCCCGGTCGCTTTGTTGACCGCGCGCGCCTCCGCGGGCGAACCACTGCGCATCACCATGCGCCCCCTCGCCGCCTCGCGTCGCCTGCGTCCCCTCATCGCCGCTTCGCTCATCGCGTCGTGCTTCGCCGCCGGATGCGGACGCAGCGCGGCCGTGCAGACCGGCGCGTCGCTCCCCTTGCGGCGCGTGGTCGTGTACCGCAACGGCGTCGGGTACTTCGAACGCCAGGGCCACGTGAGCGAGAGCGAGGTGCAGTTTCGCGTCGCGCAGCGCGAGGTGGGCGACTTTCTCGCCACCCTCGCCGTCATGGAGCGCGGCGGGAGCTCGGTGCGCGCCGCGGCCTTTCCGCTCCCCGAGGAGCGCGCCGACGGCGCCCCGCCGCCCGCCGACGCGCGCCGCACGGTGACCCTCGCGCTCGACGGCCGCGCCCACGACCTCCTCGTGGGATACACCGTCGAGACGCCCATCTGGCGCCCCTCGTACCGCCTGGTGTTCAACGGCACCACCGCCCAGGTGCAGGCCTGGGGCATCGTGCAGAACCTCTCGGGCGAAGACTGGCGCGGCGTGCACCTCTCCCTCGTGGCGGGCTCGCCCGTGTCGTTCCGCTCCGAGCTCGCGACGCCGGTGATCCCCGAGCGCCCCGTGGTCACCGACGAGGGCGCCGTGATCGACGCCGTTCCTACGGGTGACACCACCCTCGCGCAGGGCGGCGAACGCACCGAGAACGCGCCGCCCGGGGCCCCCGCCGACGCCCCGCAGGCCGAGGCCTGCAACGGCGCCGACGACAACTGCAACGGCGTGGTCGACGCGCTCCAGCAGCGCGCGCAGGGCCAGACCGTCAATCGTCGCATGCACTTCGCGCGGGAGGCCATGCAGCCAACGAGCGGCACCCTGCGCGACCACGCCTTCGAGGTCAACACCGCCACGACGCGCTCGCAGGCGCCGCGCAACGTGGCCTCGCTCGCGGCCCTTGCGGTGCAGGGCGGCTCCACGCGCTACGACCTCCCCAACGCCGTCACCATTCCCGACCGCTCGGCCACCATGGTGATGCTCGTCGCGCGCGACATCCCCGGGTCGCAGATGTACCTCTTCGCGCCCGACCCCGGCGTGGCCGACTCGGTGAGCCACCCCTTTCACGTCGCGCGCTTCGAAAACCGCACCGGGGCGCTCCTCGAGCGCGGCCCGCTGGCCATCTTCGAAGAGGGGGCCTTCCTCGGTCAGGGCATGCTCGACCCGCTGCCCGACGGGGCCACCACCACGGTGCCCTTCGCCCTCGAGCGCGCCCTCGCGGTGGAGCACAGCGCCGTGTCGGCCGTCGAGGGCGTGCGCCTCGTCCGTATGCAGCGCGAGGCGCTCACCGTGGAGAGCTTCACCGTGTGGCGCACCACCTACCGCCTGCGCAACGGCATGGACCGCGAGGCCCGCGTGCTCGTGCGCCACGCCCTCGACGGCGCGCAGATGCACGAGCCCCCCGCCGGCACCGAGCTCACCAACGGCAGCGCGCTCGTGCCCGCCGCCGTGCCCGCGCGGGGCCACAGCGACCTGCTCGTGACCACGCGCAGCCCCTTCACCGTGACGACCGACCTGTCCGACGAGCAGGCCGGCCTCGCCATCGAGCAGTACCTCCGCGAGGGGCACCCCGCCGACGACGTGGCCGCCGCGCTGCGCACGGCCCTCGACATGCGCCGCCAGATCGAGGAGCGCGCCCGCGAGCGCGCCGACCTCGAGCAGCGCCGCGCAGACCTGCAGCAGAACGCCGAGGAGACCCGCGCCAACCTCACGGCCATTCAGCGCAACCCGCAGGCCGCCGACCTGCGCGCGCAGCTCACCGCGCGCCTCGCCCGCGTGGCCACGCAGCTCGACCAGATGACCCGCCGCGTGGTCGAGCTCGACACCCAGAT
>CAISKJ010001519.1 GCA_903885885.1 uncultured delta proteobacterium | reverse complement strand
TTGAAAACCGCAGACGGGGGAACCCGTCCGGGGGTTCGAATCCCTCATCCTCCGCAACGCTCGGAGCGCGCGGGCCGCAGCCCGGCGCTCACGTCATCGCGGCGCGCAGCGCGAGCCCCTGCGCCACCGAGGTGAGCTCGTTGCCGCCGCGCAGTTTCTCGTTGCCGAAGCGCGACGCGAACACGGACCGCACCGCTGGCACCATCGACGATCCTCCCGTGAGAAACACCCGATCGACGTCGGCAGGAGCCACGCCCGTCTTCGCCAGCAGCCGGTCGATGCAAGCGCGAATGGCGTCGAGCGACGCGCCGATCCACCGTTCGAACTCCGCGCGCAGCACGCGCTCGCGCAGGTCAATGGGCGGGTCGACGAACTCGAGCGTGACCTCACCCTTCGACGAGAGCGAAACCTTCGTACCCTCGACGGCGCGGTACAGCTGGTACCCGAGGTCGTAGTCGATCAGGTGCAAGAGCGCCTCGATGCGCTCGGGCGCCAACGACTGCGCGCGCACATCGTCGAGAAAGCGCATCGTGTCGCGGCTCTTGAGAAACGACAGGTGGTGCCACCGCCGGAGCTTCGCGTAGATCCACGGCGGCACGGGCATCACCTTGCCGTCGAGAAACGACTTGTACTCCGAGCCCATGCCCAGCTTCGGCGACACCACGGCGTTCACGATCTCGCTGTCGAACGCGTCGCCGGCGAGCCCCACGCCCTCCGTCCCCACGATGCGCGCGCGGCTCTCGACGGCTCGCATCCCAGGGCCCACGCGCATGAGGCAGAAGTCGCTCGTGCCGCCGCCGAAGTCGCCGATGAGCACCAGCTCGTCATGGTCGATCGTCGACTCGTAGAAGCACGCAGCGCCGACGGGCTCGTACTCGAAGCGCACCTCTTCGAAGCCCGCGCGCGACAGGGCCTCGGTGAGCCGCTTGAGCGCGAGCGCCTCGTCGGCCTCGCCGTCGGCGTTGGCAAAGCGCACCGGCCTGCCAACCACCGCACCGCGCACGGGCGCGTCGACGGGCCCCAGCGCGTCGACCGCGCCGCGACGAATGCCGCGGAGAATCTGCGTCACGAGGTCTTCGAGCGTGTGCGGCCGGCCGAAGACCGCGGTCGACGTGAAGAGCGAGCTCGCCAGGTACGACTTGAGCGACTGAATGAGCCGCGTGTTGCCCGTCGCCTGCGCGCGGTACCGCTCGATCGCCTCGGGGCCCGCGAGCGAGCGCAGCTCGAGGCGCCCGTTCACGTGGTCTTCTTCGAAGTAGAGCACCGACCGGAAGGTGCTCGTGGTGCCGCCGCGCCCGTCCGCAAAGCGCGTGAGCGTAGGCTCGCGCTCGCCCGGCTTGCGCACGGCGAGGGAGCTGTTCGTGGTGCCAAAATCGAGTCCGACGAAGCGTTCCATGGCGTCCGATCACCTCGCGAGTGCCCCGTTGCAGGGTCGGGCGAGGTACACGAACCCTCCCGCCGACGCAAGCGCGCCGCGCCGCGCCTCCACCGAGCCGCGACGCCGAACGCGCCGGTAGCGGTGGTGCACCGGTGCGCACGCATCGAAACAGGAATGGGGGTACCGAGAAGGGAGATGACTACGCGGCGCGTGTCATCGGCTGCGGCTCACGAAGGGTTGGCACCGGCGACGACGGGCTTGCTCGCCGCCGTCCACCCGGCGATGCCCGCGGGGAGGATCGACACGTTCTGGTACCCCAGCTCGATCGCGCGCGTCGCCGCCGTGTGACACGCGTGGCACTGCTCGCTGGCGCAATAGAACACCAGACGCGCGTTGCGGTCGGCGCCGAGCACCTCCGGCGTCACCGCGTCGTACGAGACCCAGCGCGCCCCGGGGATGTGCCCCTGCTCGTAGCGCTCACGGCCGTTGTTGTCGAAGACGGCGACCTCGCGGCGCTCGATGAGGCCCGAGAGCTCGTCGACGGACACGCGACCGAACGTCGACGCTACGGCGCCGCTCGTCGCAGACGCAGACGTCGCCGCGGCCACGGTCGCGGCCGCCGAGGAGGAGCCGCCCTGACTGTTGGCGCAGCCATTGATGAGAAAGAGACCCGCGAGGGCGAGAAAGATCGCAGAGGTTCGGAACATAGATGGAGCACTGGCCTTTCGCGGCGCCACGCCCGATGCGTGATCGCCGCGGCCACTCTCGCACCTTCGCCGCCTCGCGCTCAACCGCGCGCGGCGTAGCGAGCGCTCAACGAAGGCGGAGCGTGCCGTGACCGTGGACCGCGAGGGTGCCCAGGAAGTCGCGGTCTTGGTCGGCACCGAAGCCCACCACGTCGACGCGCGCGCGCGCCGCGATCGCGTCGACGCGCTGGAGCACCGAGCGGAGCACCGCCTCGCTGTCCGACGGTCGCCCGTCGGAGAGGAGCACGATCTGATCGGGGTTGAGGCCAGAGGCAGCCTCGAGCGCCTCGAGGGGGTGCGTCTCATCGGCGGGACGCAGCGCTGCGACCCAGCGCACGGCCTCCGCGAGGCCCGCGTCGTCCATGGTGCGCGAGGCGGGCCACAGGGTCGCAACGCGCGAGCTAAAGGCCACGACGTTTACCTGCACCCCCTGGGGCACCGACGCGAGCACCTTCACCAGCTCGGCGCGCGCCACGTCGAGCTTCGACGGATTGGCCGCGAACCACGAGCCCTGCGGGTCGGGGTCGCTCATCGAGTACGAGATGTCGACCATGATCACGAGCGAGCGCCCGCGGATCGGAATCGCATAGAAAGAAGGCTCGGCGCTCTCGGCGTTGCGCACGACGACCTCAACGGCCGCCGCGAGGCGCGCGGCCTCGCGCGAGTCGGCAGGCACCGACGCTACGAGCGACGTGAGGGCCGCCCGAACGCGCGGCGTAAACTCGACGGTCGCCTCGGGCAGGCCCGCGCTCTGGAGCGTGAGCGCGTCGCCGCCTGACGCGACGATCGTGACGCGGATCTCTCCGCCGGTGGGCTCCCACACGACACGCCCGCTGGGGTTGGTGCCATCGGTTCGCGCCACGAGCTGCCCTCCGTCGACGCGCGCGCGCCATCGACGGCCGTGCCGATCGCTCACGACGAGCACGCCACCGGCCCGAACGCGCAGCGTCCGCCGCGCCGTCGCGCGCACGGTCACGCGCGGCGCGGCGGCGTTGGCCGCCTCGGTCGCGCGAGCCCCGGTCGTCGCGGCGGCGCCGTTCGCAGCGGCGGCAACCGTTGTTGTGCGCGCGCTCGCCGCGTGAAGGTCCGCGTCTTCGAAGTCGATCGATCCGTCGACCACGGCGAGCCCCTCGAGCTGCGGCGCGCCCGTGAGCGTGATCGCCCCGCCCGCGACCACCTGGCTGCCCCCGTCGACCGTCACACGCTCGACTGTGACACCCGTCGCATGTCCGATCGTCACTGCGCCCGCGGCGCCGCGCGCAGCGGCCGTCGGCGCGCCGGACGCAGCCGCGCTCCCCGCCCCCTGGCCCGTTGCGGCCACCGTGGCCGTCGCGCCCGACGCGCTCGCTCCGACCGCCGCGCCATCGGCCGCGGAGATGCGACCGCTCGCGATGATCCACGCGTTGCCGCTGCGCGCGAGCGTCACGCGGCCGCCGCCGATGCGGTAGGTGGCGCCGCTCGCGAGGGTCACGCTGCCGCCGCTTACGGCGCAGGCCTCACCCTCAACCGCCGACGCGGCGATCTCGAGGTCGCCGCTCACGATGTTCGAAACCGCGATGCCCCCCTGGCGCTCGATCGCGATGGCGCCGCCGCCGATCGACTGCACCGCGCTCTGCCCAGCGGCGTGCACGCGGAGCCCCGTGATCTGCGCCACCACGATCTGCGGGGCGCTCTGCGCAGCGCCCGCGGAGACCGCCGTCGCCGCCGGGGCGCCCGTGGCCGCGCCAGCGCCCTCGTGCGTCGCGACCGCGCCTTCGGCCTGCGCAGCCGCGAGCGCGGCCGCCCCCAGCGCAGCGCCCGCAGCGACGACGCGGCCGTCGCCCTGCGCGCTCACCGTGACCGAGCCCTTGTTGGAGAAGAGCTGCGCACCGCAGCCCTGGAGAGAGATCAAAAGCGCGACGGAGACAGGCAAGGAGAAACGTTTCATGGCGACCTCTTTGGGGGGTGGACGTCGCCGACTGCAGTCACCGTGCCACCACACCCGCGCACCGTGAATCAGCCTTCGCGCGAGGGAAACGCTGCGGGCGCGCGCATACCGCCCGAGCTTGCGGGAGGCTGCGGCGTAGGCACGGCGGGCGCAACGCGCGCGGGAGACACCGCGCCGGAAGGAAGGTTCACAGGCGGGAGCGCCGCACCGGTCACACCCCCGCGCACGAGCAGTTCACGCAGGGCTGCGTACGCGCCGTCGGTGGTCAACGGGAGGATCATGGCGCGCGCGATGGCCTCGTGCGTCCCCTCGCGCGGCAGCGCGCCGAGGTGACGCGCGAGAGAATCCGTGACGGTCGCCCCGCGCACCGCCTCGACGAGGAGCGCGTCGAGCACGGCGCCGCGCACCGCGGGGCGCGCTCGTTCGAGCGAAGCCCACGCGCGGGGAGCGTCTTGATACTCGTCGTGCGAGAGAAAGCGCGCCATGACCGCGCTGCACGCGTAGGGCGGCGACGACGCGCTGCGCGCCACCAGCGAGAAGCAGTACGCCCGCAGCGAGCGCTGCACCACGACGGTCTCGAGGTCGGCGGGCGCATCGGGCGCGCCGAGCGTCTCCGCGATCGCGCGGGTCACTGGCTCCGGCGTCGCCTCGACGACGGCGCGCATCGCGCCCGCCCCAACGTCCTGGTCGGCCGCGGGAGCGAGCACCGACATCGCAGCGAGGTGCCCCGCCATGCACGACACGCACGGCGGCCCCTCGCAGGGCGTCCCCTCCGCCACGCCGTCGCACCGCGCGACGAGGGCGGTCACAAGCGCATCCTTCGCGGCGGGGCACGCGCGTGCCACCGCGAGGTCGTACTGCGCCCGCTGGGCGAGCGTGGTGTCGCCCGCGCGCAGCCCCCGCGCGACCACGCCGACGCAGTAGGGCGACCACGCGGCGCAGGTCGCGCCCTGCGCCAACGACGCCGTGCAATGCTCGTAGGCGTACGGCGCGTCGGGCTGTGCACGGGTCAAGAAGGCCTCGCGCGCGTCGGCGGCGACCCCCATGAAGCGCGCCCGAAGCGCGTTGTGCTGCACCGGGTCGGCACGCTCGCGCCACGCGCGCTCGAGCTGAGCGGCGCACGCGCGGCACGCGGCGCCCTCGCAGGCGGGAGGCTGCGCGCGAAGCCCCGCGGGGCCGATGCCCCGGCAGACCGACCAGGGGTCGGGCTTCGCACACCCGGCGAGCGAGAGAGAGATCCACGCGACGATCGTGAGGAGGCTTCGGCGTGCCATTGGGGGGTCGGTTGTACACCGCCCTCGGCGCGGCCGTTCCGCCGTGATCAGATCGAAAGCACGCGACGCCCCAGGAGGGCACCCACCGCGGCCCCCGCGAGCGCGGGAAACACGTGCCCGATCATCGCGTGCTCGAGGGTCGCGATGGAGCAGATCAGGTGCAGCGTGAGCGTCCCCGCGAGGCCAGCGGCCGCACCGGCAACAGCACCCGCCAACGCGGGCGCAGTGATCGCCGTGCGACGCGCGACGCCGAACAGCGCGACGCC
>CAISKJ010001518.1 GCA_903885885.1 uncultured delta proteobacterium | reverse complement strand
CGACGCCGTGGTGATCGACGCGCCGCAGCGCACCGACGCGACGCCGCCGAGCGACATCGTCGCGCCCCTCGATCGCGCCGACGCGAGCGCTCCGACCGACGCGCCCGCCGACAGCCCCGCGCCCCTCGATGCGCCCCTCGACGTCGCGCCCCTCGACGCGCCCGCCGACAGCGCGGCACCCGTCGACGCGTCGACGCTCACGGGCACGCTGCGCGACGTGCGCCACGTCGTAATCTTCATGCAGGAGAACCGCTCCTTCGACAACTACTTCGGCGCGATGTCGGGCGTGCGCGGCTTCGGCGACCCCGCCGCGATGATGCTCCGCACGGGGCAGTCGGTGTTTCATCAGCCGAGCGCGACGGGCGAGGTGCTCCCGTTTCACACCACGCTCGACTGCGTGAACGACGTCGACCACGGCTGGGCCGGCGGCCACGACGCCTGGCACAACGGCCTGTGGGATCGCTGGGTGCCCGCCAAGGGCACCAACGCGCTGAGCTCGTCGGCGCGCGCCGAGCTCGCGTACTACTACGCGCTCGCTGACGCCTACACCGTGCTCGACGGCTACTTCAGCTCGGTGATCGGGCCCACCAACCCCAACCGCCTCTACCTCTGGTCGGGCATGATCGACCCGACGTCGACGGGCGGCGGGCCGGTCATCGACAACACCGAGCCCGCCCCGGGCTTCACCTGGACGACCTACCCCGAGCGCCTCGAGGCCGCGGGCGTCTCCTGGCGCATCTATCAAGAGCCCGACAACTACGACGACAACGCGCTCGCGTGGTTTCGCACCTTCAAGCTCGCCGCGCCGGGCAGCTCGCTCTACGAGCGCGGCATGCGGCGATCGAGCGATCCCGTCGTTGATTTTCGCCGCGACGTGATGGCCGACACGCTCCCGCAGGTGACGTGGATCATCGCGCCCGCCTACCAGTCGGAGCATCCGCCGTATCCGCTCTCGGCGGGGCAGAACCTCACGCAGCAGTTTCTCACCGCGCTGGCGTCGAACCCCGCGGTCGCGCGCTCCACCGTGTTCATTCTCAACTACGACGAGAACGGCGGCTTCTACGACCACGTCGCGCCGCCGATGCCCCCGGCGGGCACCGCCGCGGAGTTCGTGCGCGGCGTCCCCATCGGGCTCGGCAACCGCGTTCCGATGATTATCGTCTCACCGTGGACCCGGGGTGGCGTCGTAGACTCCGAGGTGGCCGATCACACCTCGGTGCTGCGCTTCCTCGAGCAATGGACGGGCGTGCGCGAGCCCAACATCAGCGCGTGGCGCCGCCAGGTGGCGAGCGATCTCATGGCGGCCTTCGACTTCGCGCACCCCGACTTCACGTCGCCCGTGCTGCCCGCCGCGCCCGCCGCGCGCTGCAGCGGCGCCAACGCCGTGGTGCCCGCGGTGCAGGCCATTCCCGCGCAAGAGCCGGGCGTGCGCCCGACGCGACCGCTGCCGTATCAGCCCAACGCCACGACGCGCGTCGACTGCGCCACGGGGCGCCTCACCGTCTCGATGACCAACACCGGCGCCGCGTCGGTGCACTTTCAGCTCATCGCCAACCAGTATCGCAGCGACGGCCCGTGGCAGTACGACGTCGCCCCCGGCGCGACGCTCGAAGACGCCTTCGCGGTGATGGCCGACGGGGGCCGCTACGACCTCACGCTGTCGAGCCCCAACGGCTTCGAGCGCACGTTCACGGGTGACCTCAACGTCGCGTGCGGCGCGCTCGAGGTCACGTCGACGCTGCACCCCGCGGCGGGCACCCTCGACCTCACGTACGTCAACCGCGGGAGCGCGGCGGTGACGTTCACCACGGCGTCGCGCATCCGCGGCACTGGCCCGTGGACCAACGTCGTGGCCGCGGGCGCCTCGGCGACGCGCACCTTCGACCTCATGGCCACGGGGCGCCGCTGGTACTCGCTGGTCACGGTGGCGAGCGGAGCGCCCGGGTTTCGTCGCACCTTCGCCGGACACCTCGAAAATGGGGCTCCCGACGTGACGCTCGACGGGCGCGACCTCGTGGCGAGCACCGAGACCGCGTGCGGCGACGGGGCCGACAACGACCTCGACGGGAGGGCCGACTGCGCCGACTCCGACTGCGCAACCTCCACGGCGTGCGCGTGCGCGGGCATCGACCTCGGATCGCGCCTCGGACGCGCCATCGCGACGGGAACCATGGCCGGACGCAGCGACGCCGCGCGCGGCGCCTGCGGCGGCACCGGGCTCACCGACGCGACCTTCGCGTGGACGGCCCCCGCGGCGGGCGTGTTCTCCTTCGACACCGCGGGCTCGAACCGCGACAACGACACGCTCGTTCACGTGCACCGCGCGACCTGCGACGGCGCCGAGCTCGCGTGCAACGACAACACGAGCGGCACGCAGTCGGCCGCGCGCGTGACGCTCGCCGCGGGCGACCGCGTGGTGGTGGTGGTCGAGAGCCGCAACCCGACGCTCGCGTGGCAGCTCAACGCGCGCAACGTCACCGTGTGCCCCGATCGCAACGCGGGATCCATGACCGGTCGCGTCGCCTCGGGCGTGCTCGGCGAGGTGGGCGGAAACCTCTTCGCCGCGTGCGCGATGTCGGGGCGCGACGTGTCGCTCCAGTGGACGGCTCCCTCCGCGGGGACTTGGCACTTCGACACCGCGGGCTCGGACTTCGACACGGTGCTTCACGTGCGCGACGGCGTGTGCGGCGCGACGGCGCTCGCGTGCAGCGACGACGTCGGCGGCGGTGACTACACCAGCCAGCTCGACGTGACGCTGCGCGCGGGACAGGTGGTGACCGCGGTGGTGTCGGGCTTCAACGCGCGCCCCGAAGGCTCCGGGGGATTGCCCGCGGGCGGCACCGGCGCGTGGGTGCTGAACGTCAACCCGCGGTAGGCTTCTCGCGCCACACGCCTTCGAGAAAGCTCACCAGCTCGTGGTCGAGCCGCGACGGCGTGAGGCGCCACTCGAGGATCGATTTCGCTTCGAAGAGCCGCGCGTGGGCGAGCTCGCGCGCGAGCATGTCGGCGTCGCTGAAGGGGTGAATCGGATCGGCCGCGTGACCGATCACCAGGGCCGGGTGCGTGAGCTTGCGGCGCTCGACGGAGGGCGGCGCCACGCGGCCGAAGGTGATCCCGTCGAGGATCGCCAGGGAGGTCGCGGGGTCGCGCCGCACGAAGTCGATGAGCAGGTCGGCCATGAAGAACGTTCGCGGGATGAGGCGCGTGATCGACGCGAGGAAGTTCATGCCGCGGAGGTTGATGCGCAGCGCGAGCGCGAGCGGCACGAAGAGCGCACCGGCGCCCGCGAGGCCGTTCTCGAGCACGGGCATCTCGATGAGGAGCGCGCGCACCCGCCGCGGCGCAGAGACGGCGACGTCGAGCGACACGTTGGCCCCGAGCGACGTGCCCCCGACGACGGCCTCGTCGATGCCCAGGTGGTCGAGCAGGGCCACGATGTCTTGCCCGTAGAGCGTCATCGTGTGAGCGGTCATGTCGCGTACGACCCCCGAGTCGCCGTGGCCGAGCATGTCGACGGTGATCACCCGATAGCCGCGATCGGCCAGCGCGGGCGCGAGCTTGGCGAACATGCGCCCGTCCATGAGGAGCCCGTGCGTGAGCACGATCGGCCTGGGGCCGGAGCCGTACTCGCGCCACGCGATTCTGCGACCCTGGTGATCGAAATGTTGGGAGGGAGGGAGCTTCGCCATCGCAAAGCCGAGGGTACGACGCGTGCAGTCGCGAGAGGCGAATTTCCAGCGCGCGAGGCGATCGCTGGGAGGCTGGGCGCTACTTCCGCGCCTTCGTCGCCTTCTGGGCGGCGCGGAGTTCGGCGAGCGCGGACTTCATCTTGGCCTGCGCCTCGGCCACCTTCGCCTTGGCTTCGGCCTTCGCCTTCGCGTCGGCCTCGCGCTTCTCGGACTTCGCCTTCTTCTCTTCGGCCGAGGGCTTCGCCGTACGGGCGCGGAAGAACCGCGACGAGTACCCGCGAGGCAGCGCGCTGTTGCCAGCGGCCGCCAGGTCGATCGCAGCGGCGGCGGCGTCGCGCTCGGTGATCACGGCCCTGATGAACGTCAGGAGCTCACCGCGCGTGCGAAACGCCTCGTTGGCGTCGTTCGCGTCTTTGCGCGCCGTGGCCGCCGCGTCGGCCGCTTCGATGAGCGCGGCGAGGCGCTTCTTCAGCGCCGCGAGCGAAGGCTCCTTCTCTTTCGCGAGCTTCTTGACCCAGTCGCGCATGGT
>CAISKJ010001517.1 GCA_903885885.1 uncultured delta proteobacterium | reverse complement strand
TTCGCGCGGTCCGCGTACGCGCTGCGCGCGACCCTCTCGGCCGAGGCCGACCGTCGCGCCGCCGAGATGCTCGAGCCCTTCGAGGCCTCGATGGTCGCGCTGCCGCTGGTGCCGCAGCGGCGCCGCGCGCCCACGGGCCGCGTCCCTACGCTGCCGCCGAGCGCGTTCTTCCCCAACGCGCAGCGCCGGGAGTGCGCCCACGAAGAGTCGGTCACGCGCGAGCTCGCGCTCGACGCCGACGCGCTCGCCGTCGAGGTGCCGGAGCCCGTCACGCCCGCCGTCGTCGCGCCCAGCGGCGGCGACGCCCCCTTCACGCAGGTCGCCCTCGAGCTCGCGCGCTGGACGCCACTGCAGACGCCGCCCACGGTCGCGCGGCACCCACCGAAGCGAAGCTCCCGCAACCTCGTCGGGGCCGTGCTCCTCGCGCTCGCGCTCGCGGTGCTGGTCATCGCGTCGGGCCGCTGAGTCCGCGTCCGAATCGCTCCGCAAGGCCGCCGCGAGGCGGCACAATGCGACGCATGTCGACCGGCCCCAAGCGCTCGCTCCCGCTGCTCGCCGTGGCCCGCAACGCGGGCGAGCCGCTGCACCTCGAAAACGCGCGCAAACGCTTCGGCGGCGCGGCCTCTTCCAGCGCCGGCTGCGGCCGCATCGTCGAGGTGATCGGCGCCGGCAACGTGCCCGTGCTGGGCGTCGTGCTGCACCAGACCGACGCCGACATCGACGTGTGGGTGGGCGAGGCGCTCGTGCGTCGCACACGTCACGACAAGGTGTTCGCGATCGACGCGAGCGCGCGGGAGATCTCCGACGCGACGCTCCGCGCGGCATCCGACGCGCGCGTCTTCGGGGCCATCGAGCGCGGCGCGCGGGTGCTCTACGACACGGGCGACGGCCGCGTCGCCGACGGCGTGCTGGTGGAGAAATGCCGCTACGGCGGGCTCGTGGCGCGCGACGACGGCGCGATCATGGCGGTGGGCTTTCGGCGACTGTGGCCCGCCGAGGGGCGAAGCTGAGGCTACAGGCCGCGGGCGAGCACGAAGAACACCACGAAGAGCACGGCGGCCAGCACGGCGCCCGAGATCCAGCGGTTGTTCAAGAGGTTCGTCTTGGGCGAGGGCACCAGCGAGGGGAAGCGCGCGACGGCCGTAGGGCGCCGCGGCGTCGCGGGCACCGTGAGCGCGTCGTCGGAGACCGCCGCAGGCGCCTCGGGGACAACCTTGCGGGCGTCGGTGCGCACGCGCTCGAGGCCGCGCGCGGTGACACCTGCGATGGCCGCCGCGCGGGCCTCGGCGGGCTTCGCGGCGTCGGCGCCCTCGCGGCGCTTGCTGCTCGTCACGTCGAACTCGATGGCCGCGTCGGCGTCCTCGACGGTGAGGGCGCGGTTGCTCAGGCGTCGCGCCGGGGCAGCGGGCTCCGGGGTCGCGCGGGCGAGGGCCAGCGACGGGGGCTCGGCGGGCTCGGCGGGCGCCATCGGAGGCATGAACATCGGGCGCGGGCCCGCGAGCGAGGGGGCCCGGCGGCGGCGCGGCGCCTGCGACTCGACCTCGTCGTCGCGCTTCACCGGGCTCGTCGGGATGGCGCTGCGGGGCCGCGGCGTGACCGAGCGCGCGAAGGCGACCTCGCCGGTCGTCACCGTGCTGCGCAGGCGCGGCGGGGTGCTCTTGCGGCCGCTCGCGATCACCGGGGCGTTCATCGTCGAGGCGCGGGCGCGGCGGGCCGGGACGCCGTTGGTGCGCACGGGGGTGACGCTGCGCGCGGGGGCGGGCAGGTCGTCGTCGAGACGCGCAGGACGCGCGGGCTCGCGGGCCTCGACGCTCGGAGGCTTCACCGCGGGGGTCTCCTCGGGGGTCTCCTCGGGGAGCTCTTGCAGCGCGAGCAGGGCCGCGGCCACCTCGGGGTCGTCGTCGTCCTCGATGCGCTGGGTGTCGTTCGCGGGCGGAATCGACGGGATCTTCTCCGGCGGCCGCGAATCGAACGCGCGCACCGCCGACGGGGAGATGGGCTCGTCGGGGCGGCGCAGGCCGAAGGTGGTCACCCGCGGCGTGCGCGTGCCGGGGCGCGTGGCGGCGGGGTCTTCCGTGGGCTTGGGCGCCGTGCGCACCGCGTCGCGCTCGCGCTGAATCTTCTCCGACGCGACGGCGGCCATGAAGGCGCCCACCTGACGGTGCGACGCGATGATGTGCCGAAACTCGCCCTCGAGCGCGTCGGCGAAGGCAGCGGCCGTGGGGTAGCGCTCGCTGGGGTTGTGGGCGAGGGCCTTGCGCACGATGGCGTCGAGGCTCTCGGGCACCGACGGGAGAATGTCCTTGAGCTTGCGGTACGGGGCGCGCGCGTTGCGAACGGCCTGCTCGTAGCTCTCGCGGCCCGGAAAGAGCCTGCGCAGCGCGACGGCCTCCCACAAGGTGACGCCCATCGCGAAGACGTCGGCGCGGCGATCGACGGGCTTACCCTCGAACTGCTCGGGGGCCATGAAGGGCGCCTTGCCCTTGAGCATCCCCGTGCGCGTGGTCGCGATGCGCTGCTCGGCGCGCGCGATGCCGAAGTCGGTGAGCCTCGCGGCGCCGTCGACGCCCACGAGGATGTTCTGCGGTGAGACGTCGCGGTGTACGACCTTGAGGTCGACGTTGTCGGGGGTCTTGAGCTCGTGCGCGGCGTCGAGGCCCGCGAGGGCGTCGAGCACGATGCGCAGCACCACGCCGAGGGGAATGGCCCGCCCGAGGCGCGCGGCGGTGCCCTCGACGGCGGCGAGGGTGTCACCCTCGACGTAGTCCATCACCATGAAGAGGTGCTCGCCGTCGGTGCCCAGGTCGACGATCGAGACCACGTTGGGGTGGCGGACGTTGGCCGCGACGCGCGCCTCGTCGAGGAACATCTCGACGAACTGACCGTCGGCGCCGAGAAACTGGTGCATGAGCTTGATGGCCACCAGGCGCTGGAAGCCCCCCGTGCTCACCGAGCGGGCGAGGTAGACCGTGGCCATCCCTCCCTGACCGAGGCGCATGAGGAAATCGAACTTGCCGACGCGCCGCGGCTCCCGGGGGAACAGCGCCGGTGCAGCCGACATCGGGGCGGAATCCGCGCTCATTGGTGGCCTCCTTGCATTACTGCGAGAGCGCCTGCGGGGCGCCGCGGTCGATCCGCACGAACATCGAGACGTGACAGCGGTGAGGTACGCATCTCTTGGGCTCTGTTCATCCCTACGGCGGACCTCTCCCCCAACCTGAGCCCCGACCGTAAGAAAACTCTCCGGCGCCCCGTCGGGGGCCTTTGCGCGCCACCGCCCTCACGACGTACAAAAACGCCGCCCGCACTCTCCACCCTCGCGCCGCCGCACCTCCCATGAATACACTTGAATTCCAGGTCTTTTCTGCCGCCGACGGCGACGCCTACCGCCGCCTCGCGCGGGGCTGGGCGGCCAGCGTCACGGTGGTCACGGTGCTCCGCCGCCCCGAGACCGTCGCGCCCGGAGCTCCCCTCCACGATGGGTTCACCGCCACGGGCTTCCTCACGGTCTCCATCGACCCCCCCATCGTGCTCGTGTCGGCCACCAACGCGTCGAGCGCCTTCGAGATGCTCCGCGACGCCGCCGCCTTCGCGGTCAACCTCCTCTCGGCCGCCCAGCAGCCCGTGGCCGACCGCTTCGCCCAGCCGCACGAGCGCCGCCTCGACGCCTTCGCCGACCTCGCGAGCCACCGCGACGCCGACGGCGTCACGCTCATCCCCGGCGCGCTCGGCGCGTTCTCGGCCCGCCCCCGGCAGCTCGTGCCCGCGGGCGACCACACCCTCTGCCTCGGCGACGTGACGGCCCTGCACCTCGGCGCCGCCGCCGAGCCGCTGGTGTACGTCAACCGCGCCTACGGTAGGGTAACCTCCGCGCGCTGAGGCTCAGCGCAGGGGGCCTTCGCCCATGCCCGCGCCGCCGCAGAGGGCGATCACGCACTCCTCGAGCACGCGCGCGTCGCCGCGCTTGGCGCCCTTGAGCGCCGAGTCCGTGGCCGCCAGAATGCGAATCGCCCGCTGCAGGTGCGCCGACGACCAGCGCTTCGAGAGCGCTGCCATCTTGTCGGCCGCGAAGGGCGGCATGCGAAGCACCGACGCGAGCGCGCCGGGGATCTTGCCGTCGACGTGCGCGCGGGCCTTCGCCAGCATGTGAATCTGCCGCGCGATGAGCCCCAGTGTGGGGAGGGCGTGCTGCCGCTGCGCCGTGAGCTGCGCGAGGATGCTCAAGCACGCGCCCAGGTTGCGCTGCCCCACCGCGTCGGCGAGGCCCCACGCGGGGAGCTCGCGCACCGGCGTGACCACGTCGTCGACCGCGCGCGTCGTCACGGGGGCGCCCGCGGTGTAGAGCTGCAGGCGCTCGAGGGCGTCGCTGAGCATCGAGAGGTCGGGCCCGATGGCCATCGCGAGCGACTCCGACGCGCCCGCCTCGAGCACCACGCCGCGGGCCTTGGCCTCACGCTCGATCCACGGCACGAGCTCGTCTTCGCTCGGGGCCTTCGCGAGCACGAGGTAGCCCTTCTCCTTGGCGACCAGCGCGAGCTTCAGGCGCGTGTCAAAGCCGGGGCCCACCAGCAAGAGCACCGCGCTCGGCTCGGGCTTCTCGAAGTACGGCAGCAGGGCCTCCATCTCGGCCTTGCGCATCTCTTCGGCGCCGCGCACCACCACGAGCCGACGCTTCGCCATCATCGGCAGCGTGCGGCACGCGTTGATGATCGTCGCGCCCGTCGTCTGCTTCGCGTCGAAGAGGTCTTCCGAGAGGCCCCGGGGCCCGCCCCCGACCGTCGCGAGGCGAACCGCGTCGGCGCAGCGCGTGATGAGCAGCCGCTCGTCGCCCGCGAGAAGATAGATCGGGAGCAGCTTGCCCTTCGCTGCGCCCTCGGTGGCAGAGTGGATGTCCACGGCGCCTCGTCGTCTACCACAGGGCCGCCGCCGCGATGGACTTTCGTGCCCGCGCGCGATACTCGAAATGCCACGTATGGCCCTCTCCGACGACACGATTCATCGCATCGACGCGGGCGTCGCGCGGCACCGCGAGGCGCTGTCGGCGCTGTCTCTCAAGATCCACGCGCACCCCGAGCTGCGCTTCGAGGAGCACAAGGCCTCCGCGTGGATCGCCGAGACCCTCGAGGCCCACGGGTACGCCGTCGAGCGCCCCCTCGGCGGCCTGCCCACGGCGTTTCGCGCGCGCGCGGGGGAGGGTGGGCCCCGCGTGGCCATCCTCGCCGAGTACGACGCGCTCCCCGAGATCGGGCACGCCTGCGGGCACAACCTCATCGCCGCGGGCGCCGTGGGGGCCTACCTCGCGCTCGCCCCCCTCGCGCGCGAGCTCGGCGGCTCCGTCGACCTCGTGGGCACGCCGGCCGAAGAGGGCGGCGGCGGCAAGATCATCCTCGTGCGCGAGGGGGTCTTCGATGGCGTCGACGCCGCGATGATGTTCCACCCCTTCGACCGCGACCTCGTCTCGCACCCCGCGCTCGCCAGCGTGTGGATCACCATGAAGTTTCACGGCCGCCCCGCCCACGCCGCCGCGGCCCCGCACGACGGCGCCAGCGCGCTCACCGCGTGCCTGCAGACCTTCTCGCTCATCGACTCGCAGCGCGTGCACTTCCGCGACGGCGTGCGCGTCCACGGGTACATCACCGACGGCGGCCAGGCCGTAAACATCATCCCCGAGCGCGCCGCGTGCGAGTTCTCGGTGCGCGCCCGCAACGCCCACGAGCTCGAGCGCGTGAAGGCCATCGTCGAGCGCTGCGCCCGCGGCGCCGCCCTCGCGTGCGGCGTCGAGGTCGACCTCGCGGTGCGCCAGGGGTACCGCGACATGGTCAACAACATGGCCCTCGCGCGCGCCCTCGGCCGCCACCTCACCGCCCTCGGCCGCGGCGCCGTCGAGCGCGACGAGCGCGTCGGCGCCGGCAGCACCGACATGGGCGACGTCTCCCACGCCGTGCCCTCCATTCTCCCCT
>CAISKJ010001516.1 GCA_903885885.1 uncultured delta proteobacterium | reverse complement strand
CGGAGGGGTGAGCCCTGGAACTCTTCGTACATGAGAATCCGACGGAGGTCGGGGTGCCCGTCGAAGCGCACGCCGAACATGTCGAAGACCTCGCGCTCCATCCAGTTGGCGCCCTTCCACACGGAGGAGAGCGTGGGCACGCGCGGATCTTCGCCCGAGGTGCGTGTCTTGAGCCGTACGCGGTGCTTCTTCGTGACCGAGTACGCGATCACGTAGACCTCGAAGCGGTCGTCCATGTCGAGGTCGTAGGTGCGCGGGTCGCACCGGTCGACGGCCGAGAGGTCGACGAAGTAATCGCACTGGCAGCGGGGGTCGGTCCTGACGAACTCGGCCGCCTCGCGCCAGCGGGAGAGCGCGATGAGGGCCACGTCGTCGCCGCGGAAGGAGCTCGTCTCGCGCACGTCGGCGCCGAACTTCTCAACGAGCCTATCGAGGATGATCTTCGACATAGGGGTGTTGGCTCTTCGCTCAGCGCTTCATGCGAATCTGGTGGAGCTGCTCGAGCGAGCGGACCTTGTCGGCGGGCAGCTCGGTGTTCTTGAGCACGGCGGGCGTGCGGTCGCCGCGGCCGATCTTGTCTTGCAGCAGCATGAGGCCGTCGAGCACGGCCTCGGGGCGCGGCGGGCAGCCGGGGATCATCACGTCGACGGGGATGAGCTTGTCGATGCCCGGCACCGTGGCGTAGTTGTCGTAGAAGCCCCCGCAGGAGGCGCAGGTGCCGAACGCGATGACCCACTTGGGGTCGGTCATCTGGTCGTAGATGCGCTTGAGGGCCGGCGCCTGGCGGTGCGAAATGGTGCCCACCACCCAGAGCACATCGGCCTGGCGGGGCGAGAAGCGCGGGGCCTCGGCGCCGAAGCGGGCGATGTCGTAGCGCGGCGACGCGGTGGAGAAGAACTCCATGCCGCAGCACGCGGTGGCGAAGGGATATTGAAACAGTGAGTACTTGCGCGCCCAGTTGAGCAGCGCTTCGAACTTCGTGGTGACGAAGCCCGACTCGCCTCCGCCCATCACGCGGGTCTCGAGGTTCACGTCTGCCATTCGAGGGCTCCCTTCTTCCAGCAGTACACGAGCGCCGCGGTGAGCACCGTGAGGAACACGAGCATCTCGACGAGGCCCGTCACCCCGAGGCGCTGGAAGAGCACCGCCCACGGGTAGAGAAAGATGGCTTCGATGTCGAACACCACGAAGAGGATCGCGGTGAGGTAGAACTTGACCGACTGCTTGACGTGCGCAGCGCCTGTCGACTCGGAGCCGCACTCGTAGGGGATGGCCTTCTCGGGCGTCGGGTTCTTGGGCCCGAGCAGCGACGCCAGCGTGAACATCGTGACGGCGATGAACAGCGAGAAGGCCACGATCATGAAGATCGGGCCGTAGCTTTGCGTGAGGCTCAGTTGCGAGGCGTCGTTCACGGGGCTCTCCTGAGGGAACACGGATCTAGCGAGGTCGCAGAATCGTGTCAATCGCCCGTTTCAGCACGGGTTTAGCTGCGTTTTGGCGCATCGATCGGGCGACCGCCGCCAGCGCGGCGCGCGGACCGTACACCGGCTTCGCCCCCGGATGCTAGAGATCGCGTTCGTGGGCGGGCCGCGGCCGTTACACCGTCGCGGCGCGCGCGGCGAGGGTCGAACCGCGGACCGTTCGAGGGGGGCGCCGCGTGGCCTCGGCGAGGCGCTGCGCGAGGGCCGGCGAAGGGTTGGAAATCACCACCTGCGCGCGGCGCGCGGCCTCGACGGCGAGCGTCGCCACGGCGGGTTCGGCCCCCGCGTCGAGGCCGCCCGTGGGGTCGTCGAGCCAGAGGAGCGGCGGGGGCTGCGGCGACAGGAGCGAGCCGTAGAGCCCCAGCGTGCGCAGGGCGCCGCGGGGGAGCTCCGCCGACGCCGTGGCCCGACCGTCGCGCGTGCGGAGCTCCATCGAGACCGAGCCGTCGGCCCCGCGGGGGAAGCGCAGCCCGTCGTAGCCGACGAGGGCCCCGCGCAGGTGCGCGTCCAGGGCGCGCCGCGCCTCGGCGACGTCGTACACGTTGACCAGGAGGTTGACGAGGTTGCTCCCGTCTTCGCGCAGGGCGCCGTGAAACCCGAAGGGCACCGACGGGGCGTGCGGCGCGCCGTCGTCGCGGGGGGCGGCGCCGCGGCGCAGCGTCCACCGCGCGAT
>CAISKJ010001515.1 GCA_903885885.1 uncultured delta proteobacterium | reverse complement strand
GAGGGCCCCACGAGCGCGCGCGCCAACGTGCTCGCGCTGCGCGGCCGCGAGGGATCGGGCGACGACGACGTGCTGGTTCGATGGCACGGCACGACGATCCCCGTGGCGGTGCAGGCGCAGGCCCCCGAGACGCTGCTCGAGGGCGTGCACGACGTGGAGCTCACCGCCGACGTGGTGCATGGCGGCGCCGCTGTGATGTTGCGCGTGGAGGGCGCGCTCCCCGCCGACGCCGTGGCGCGCGTGCAACGCGCGGTCGCCGTGTTTCGCGACGGGCCGCTGGGAGACTCGATCGGCGCGCGGCGGTGGGCGAGCGCTGAGCGCACGCGCATCGAGCGCGTCGACGACGCGCTGGTGCTGCGCGTCGAGGTGCCGTGGGTGGCGCTCGATGCGGCCGCCGATGTGCTCCGCGGGCGCGTGGGCGAGGCTCCCAGCGATCGCGGCGGCAACGCAAATGTGCTGCAATTTTGACGCTTGGCGCGCTGCGTGATACCACCTACGAGCGCTGTTGAAAGACAGCGATCCTGTCCATCAAACGTCGCGAGTCAGTGCGACACCACGACAACGCGGGCGGGCAAACCAGGTCACAGATTGAGCGAGACTGTGTGTGGCGTTGCACAGCTTGCGAGATCGTCTGTTTGCACGTTTGCGCCTACATGGCCGTGTGGCACCCCGTGCGGGCGCTTCGAGGAGAATGTCGGATGGAGTCGAGCTTCCAGGTTGGAGACAAGGCCGTACACCCCGCCCACGGACTGGGCGAGGTGACCGCGATCGAGCGTCGCGAGGTGGCGGGGAGCGCCGGTTCGTTCTACGTGCTCAAGATCCTCGAGTCGGGGATGAAGGTGATGGTTCCGCTGCGCGCGGGCGAGTCGGTGGGCCTCCGCGGGGTGATGTCTCCCGGCGACGCCGACGCGGTGCTCGCGGTGTTTCAATCGAAGGAGAAGGCCGTCGGCAGCGGTCCGTGGAACCGCCGTCAGCGCGCCTACGCCGAGATGCTCAAGAGCGGCTCGCCCACCGAGGTGGCGCGCGTGCTCCGCGACCTCTACCGCGTGAAGTTCCTCAACGAGAAAGAGCTCTCGTACGGCGAGCGCAGGCTCATGGATCAAGCGCGTGCGCTGCTCCTCAAGGAGCTCGCGCTCGCCAAGCACATCAGCGAAAACGACATGGAGCGGCAGATCGAGTCGCTCTGCGTCGCCGCCCTCAGCTGACCGTTCTCTCTCTCGTCTCCCTATTGCTGTAACAGCCTCGACGATCGCCTCATCCGCCTGCCACCGGGGGGATGATGGCGACCTCGTCGCCTGCGCGCACGGGCGCGTCGAGCGCCACGTAGTCGCCGTTGACGGCGACGCGCAGCGAGGGCACATGGGCCGCGAGCGCGGGGTGCATCGCGCACAGCGCCGCGAGCACCGAGCCCGCCGTCGAGGCGTCATCGACGGGCACGGTACGCGCGCGCGCCCCGACGACGTCGCGCACGGCCGCGAAGAGCAGCACCTGCACGGCGGGCTCAGACATCGCGCAACCTCACGCAGGTGACCTTCGCGCCCGGCGCGAGCGACGCGGCGTCGGGGGGGAGCACCGCGAGCGCGTCGGCCCACGCGAAGGACGTGACCGCGCCGGAGGCCTGGTTCGCGAGCGGGCGCGCGGTGACGGCCCCTCCGCCGCGCTCGTCGAGCGTCACGCGCACGAAGGAGGTACGCCCCGCGGGGTGCCGCAGGGTGCCGTCGAGCGTGGCCTCGACGCGCGGCGCGACGGCCCGCGAATCGCCCTGCATCGCGCGCACGAGGGGGGCGCCGAAGAGCACGAAGGTGAGCGTCGCCGACGAGGGGTTGCCGGGGAGGCCGAGCACGCGCACGCGCCCCGCGCGGCCCATACAAATGGGCTTTCCCGGTCTGATGGCGACCTTCCAGAAATCGAGCGCGACGCCCGCGCGCTCCATCGCGTCGCGCACCACGTCGTGGTCGCCCACGCTCACGCCGCCGACGGTGATCACCAGGTCGCTCGAGGCGAGCGCCTGCGCGAGGGCGGCCTCCGTGCTCGCGAGGTCGTCGCGCGCGAAGGGCATCACGCGGGGTGCGCCGCCGCACATCGCGACGAGCGCCGCGAGGCCGGGGCCGTTGGCGTCGACCACGCTGCCAGGGTGGTCGGCGGTGCCCGCGTCGCGGAGCTCGTCGCCCGTGGAGAGAATCGACACCACGGGGCGCCGCGCGACGGTCACCCGCAGCGCTTCGACAGACGCGAGCAGGGCGATTTGAAAGGGCGTGACGCGCGTGCCCTTCGCGAGCACCACGGCGCCTTCGGAGACGTCTTCGCCGCGGCGACGGATGTTCTCGCCGAGGCGCGGCGCGCGGGCGAAGCGGGCGGTGTCGTCGTCGCGCGTCACGTCCTCTTGCATCACCACGGCGTCGGCGCCGGGGGGGATGAGCGCGCCCGTGAAGATCCGGCACGCGCTTGCTTCTGCGAGGGCCTCGGGCGGCGGGGCGCCCGTGCGGCTCTCGCCGACGACCCTCAGCGTGAGGTCTGCGCGGGCGGAGAGCTCGGCGGCGCGCACGGCGTAGCCGTCCATCGCACTGTAGTCGAACGCGGGCTGCGGGGCGCGCGCGCGCACGTCGTCGGCCAGCACGCGGCCCACGCAGTCGGTGAACGCGACGCGCTCGTCGCCCACACGCGGGGCGTCGTCGAGCACGCGCGCGAGGGCCTCTTCGAAGGTCAACATGGAGGTGTGGGTTCTCTCTACGATCGCAGCAGGGCGACACAGTGGGGGAGCACGGGCACCACGATGCGCTCGACGGCGAGGCGCACGGCGTTGACGCTGCCCGGGAGCGCCACCACGACCACGCCGTCGAGGGTGCCCGCGAGGGCGCGCGAGAGGATCGCGCGGGGGCCGACCTCGTCCCACGAGAGCCGACGAAAGGCCTCGCCAAAACCGTCGAGGGTCTTGTCGAGAATGGGCGCGACGGCCTCGCAGGTGACGTCGCGCGGCGCGATGCCCGTGCCGCCCGTGAGCACCACCGCGTCGACGGAGCCCGCCGCGATGGCGCCTCGCACCGCCGCGCGAATGGCCTCGCGGTCGTCGCGCACGATGCTGTGCGCGCCCAGCGCGAAGCCCGCGGAAGAGAGCAGCTCGCGGAGCGTGGCGCCGCCCTTGTCGTCGGCCTCGGTGCGCGTGTCGCTGACCGTCACGGTGACGACGCGCGGCGTGATCGTACCCTGGTGTGCGTGGGCCATGAGCGGCGCCACGGTACCACCCGCTCGCCCGCGAACAACGGCCTCGGAGAGAGAACTGTCGCGGGCTGTTGGCAAGCGGAAAGAGTGGTGGTAGGTTCCGCGCCCCTTCGCGAACCGTACCGAGGTTTTTCGGGCGTTTCGCAGGGAATCCACACCCGAGAAGGCCACGGTGACTGCGCTTTGCGCCGCACCGCGCCGGTGATCGAAGGGTGTCCGTCGCTGACGGATGTCGATCACGGTGAGCGCCGACTCGGGGAGGCAACAACCCAAAGAAGCGAGTGACTCTCATGACGATGGAAAACGTGATCCCCGCCCCCGGAGAGGCCCCTCTCCCCGTTCGCGCCCTCCTCGAAGCCGGCGTGCACTTCGGCCACCAGACCAAGCGCTGGAACCCGAAGATGCGCCAGTACATCTACGGCGCCCGCAACGGCATTCACATTATCGACCTCGACCAGACGGCGAAGCTCTTCACGCGCGCCTTCAACTTCGTGTCGGAGATGGTCGGCCGCGGCGGCCACGTGCTCTTCGTGGGCACCAAGCGCCAGGCGCAGGAGATCGTGCAGGAGGAGTCGCTCCGCGCGTCGATGCACTTCGTGACCAACCGCTGGCTCGGCGGCACGCTCACGAACTTTCGCACGATTCGCACGGCCATCGAGCGCCTCCGCGAGCTCGAGAAGATGAAGGACGACAACGGGTACGAGGGCCACACCAAGAAGGAAGGCCTCAAGCTCGAGAAGGAGCGCGTCCGCCTCGAGGAGTACATCGGCGGTCTCAAGAACATGAACGGCCTCCCCGGCGCCGTGTTCATCATCGACCCCGCCCTCGAAGACATCGCCGTGAAGGAGGCCCGCAAGCTCTCGATCCCGATCATCGCGATCACGGACACGAACTGCGACCCCGACCTGATCGATTACCCGATCCCCGGCAACGACGACGCGATCCGCTCGATCAAGCTGATCACGGCCCGCGTGGCCGACGCCTGCATCGAAGGCGCGCAGCGCCGCCGTGACACGCGCGGCGACGACAACGACGGCCGCGGCGGCCCCGTGGTCGAGATGGGCGGCCGTGACCGCGGCCGTGACAACCGCGGCGGCGACCGTCGTGGTCCCGGCGGCGGCGGCCGTGGCGGCCCCCGCGG
>CAISKJ010001514.1 GCA_903885885.1 uncultured delta proteobacterium | reverse complement strand
CCGCCCTCCAAGGACAAGTCGGCCGTGAAGGCCGGAGCATCTTTCTCGTAGCGGCGGTAGAAGTCCTGCAGAGCCCGCAGACTCGCCGCGTTCTCCTGTGTCGTGCGCCAGCGGCCCTGGGATCTGCGCTCGCCGACCAGCCAGGCGACCGCGCGCTCGGCGTCGTCGTGCGTGAGCAGGCGCTTCGCGAGCGCCGCCGACTCCTCCGACGGGGGGCGCGGTAAAGCCCTTGAGCAGCATCTGGAGGCGGTCGGCCTCGCGGCGCGTGCGCTCCTCACCCGGCGACGGGAGCATGCGCTCGATGGGGCGAATTCCGTACGTGAGTCGCAGAAAGTACAGCGCCCCGATCTCGCGCGGACCGGCGATGGTGATGGCCGTGCCCGCGCGCCCCGCCCGGCCCGTGCGGCCGGTGCGGTGCACGTACACCTCGGCCGACTCGGGGAGGCCCACGTTGATCACGTGCGTGAGGTGGGGCACATCGATGCCGCGCGCGGCCACGTCGGTGGCTACGAGAAACTGAACCTTGCCGTCGCGCAGGAGGCCCATGAACCGCTCGCGATCGCTCTGGGCCATGTCGCCGTTGAGGTACTCGGCGCGAAAGCCCGCGGTGCGCAGCGCGGCCGACACCGACTCGGTCTCGCTCTTCATGTTGCAGAAGATGAGCGCGGCGTCGGGGCGCTCGATCTCGAGCACGCGCACGAGGTCGCCGGGGCGCATGCCCGTGGCGGCGAAGTACACGTAGTGAACGATGCCGTCGGGCGAGATGTTGTCGGAGCTGAGGGCGATCACCTCGGGCTCCTTCAGGTGACGGCTCGCGATGCGGCGCATGCCCTCGGGCATGGTGGCCGAGAGGATCACGCCCTGCCGCGTCTTCGGCACGTGCTCGAGGATCGCGTTGAGCTCCTCGGCGAAGCCCATCGAGAGCATCTCGTCGCCCTCGTCGAGCACGACGACCTTCACGCGCTTGACGTCGAGGGTGCCGCGGCGAAGATGGTCGAGCACGCGGCCGGGGGTGCCGATCACGACCTTGACGCCCGCGCGAAGCTGCGCAATCTGCCGCTCGATGGGGGCGCCGCCGTAGATGGCCGCCACGGTCACGTCGTTGTGCTTGCCCAGGCGCTCGAACTCGCCGGCCACCTGGAGCGCGAGCTCGCGCGTGGGGCACAGCCCGAGCACCTGCACGTGGTGGTCGGGCTTGAGGAGCCGATCCACGATGGGGAGCACGAACGACGCGGTCTTGCCGCTGCCCGTGCGGCTCTGCACGATCACGTCGCGGCCCGCGGCGATGGGCTCGAACGCGGCCGACTGCACCGAGGTGGGGCCGGTGTACCCGACCTCCTGCAGCGCGCGCAGGAGGGGGGCGCTGAGCTTCATCGAATCGAACGTGGGAGTAGGGTCGGTCATCGTGAGGTTCCTGGGGACTGGTAGGCGAGGGCGGCGCGCGCGTCGTCGTCGAGGAGCTCGCGCCCGAGGGCGTCGTGGCCCCCGGCGCGGTATCGCCAGCGCTCGAGGCGGCGCCACGCGTCGGCGGCGGCCTCGCCCTCGCGCTCGCACACCGCGCGGAGGCCCGCGAGGCGTCGATCGAGCGACGGGAGGTCGGCGGGCGCGTCGGGCTGGGCCCACGCCGCGCGGTACAACTGGTGGAGGTCGCGCACACCCTCGGAGCAGCGCAGGTCGCGCGGGTCGGGCGGGTGCGTCGCGAAGCTGTCGCGGTAGATGGCGCTCGCGGAGTACCAGATGAGCAGCCCCGTGAGCACCGTGGTGGTCACGGCGGCGACGCGCCGCCCCATCGGCGACCGGGGTCTCTCGGTCGAGGCGGGTGTCGGTACGTCGGCAGGGCTCTCGCTCACACGGTTTCAGCGCGCAAAAACGCGATCGTTCACGGCGCTTCTACGCCCCTCGAAGAACCCGGGTCAAGCCCCGTTCGCCCCCCGGCGCCCCTAAAGGTCTCGACGCCGCGCGCCGTTGAGTTCGTACGTGAAGAACCGAAACCACCTCGGAGAGATCCTCGTGAAGGCCGGCCTCCTCTCGCAGGCCGCGCTCGACGCGTTCTCCGCCGATCAACCGGGCTCCCTCGCGACCCCGCTGGCGACGGCGCTCCTCGACCGCGGCCTCGTCGACGACCGCGACCTGGCGCGCGCGCTCTCTCAAGAGCTCTCGGTCCCGTGGGTGTCGCTCGCCCGGGCCGAGCCGGGGCGCTCGGTGCTCTCGCTCGTGCCCCGCGACGTGGCCGAGCGCCACACCCTCGTGCCGGTGTATGTGCGCCGCGAGGGCCTCGCGCCCCCGACCCTCTACGTGGCCACCGTCGACCCCACGCGCGAAGAGGGCCTCTACACCGTCGCCATCTTCTCGGGCATGGCCGTGCGCCCGCTCGTCGCGCCGCGCTCCGAGATCCGCGCCGCCATCACGCGCTGGTACCAACGTCGCAGCGCCGACGAGCGCCCGACGCTCCCCGCGGTCTCGGTGAGCGAGGCCGACCTCGACGATCTGCGGGCCTTCGGCGCCCTCTGAGCTCAGTGGGCCTCGCCCCAGTTGTGGCCCCAGCCGCACTCGACCAGCAGGGGCACGTCGAGCTTCATCACGCCCTGCATCGTCTCGCGCACCAGCGGCTCGACGCGCTCGCGCTCGTCCTCGGGCACTTCGAACACCAGCTCGTCGTGCACGGTGAGAATCATCCGCGCGGCGAACTTCTCTTCCGTGAGGCGCCGCTCGACGGCCAGCATGGCGAGCTTGATGATGTCCGCCGAGGTGCCCTGAATGGGCGTGTTGGTGGCCATGCGCTCGGCCGCGAGGCGCAGCGCGCGGTTGGTCGAGTGCAGGTCGGGCAGAAAGCGCCGACGCCCGAGGAGCGTGCGCACCCCTTCGCCCGCCCTGGCCTTCTCCACGGTGCCGTCGAGGTACTGCTTCAGCGTCGCGAAGGTGGCAAAATACTTCTCGATGAAGGCCGCGGCCTCTTCGCGCGCGATGCCGAGCTGGCGCCCCAGGGCCGACTCGCCCTGGCCGTAGATCACCGCGAAGTTGGTGGTCTTCGCGCGGGCGCGCATGTCCTTGGTGACCTCGCTCGCGGGCACCTTGAAGATCTCCATCGCGGTGCGCGCGTGCACGTCTTGCCCGCTGCGAAAGGCGTCGACGAGAATGGG
>CAISKJ010001513.1 GCA_903885885.1 uncultured delta proteobacterium | reverse complement strand
GCCAGCTCGCGGCGGCCCCACGCGGTCGACTCGCGGCCCCGGCGGCGCGCCTCGACCCACGCCATCGCGCAGCCGAGGGCGCCCGCCACGACGAGCAGCGCGGGCCACACGAGGTGACCGTAGACCAACAACCAGGGCAGCTCGCTCATGGGCGGGCAGGAGGCCACAGCGCGCGCCGCGAGACAAGCGCGCCGGGCCGACCGATTACGGCACCGAGGCCGAGACGCCCTGCGCGGGCGCGGGCAGATCGACGGGCTGCGCGAGCGCGAAGGCCACCGCGTCGGGCACCTGCGCGAGGGGGACGCCCTTCCAGAAGACCCACCACTCGGGCGTCTTCAGGAGGCCGTCGGCGAGCTTCGTGTACCACTCGTTGATGGGGTTTGAGCTCCGCGCGCGCCAGAACACCACGGGCGCGTCGGCCATCATCGACTCCCACAGGTCGCGCGCGATGCCCTCGCCGCGCGCCTCGCGGTCGGTGGCGAACTTCGTGAGGTACGGCCCGAAGGGGCTGTCGATCACGATGGCGCAGCCGCGGTAGGCCTCTTCGAGGTACACGCGCAGCACCGGGCGGTCGAAGAAGGCCTCGGTGGGCGCGCGCCCGAAGGAGCTCGCGATGAGAGATCGCAGGCGCTCGCGGTCGACGCCGTCGTAGCCCTCGCCGCGCGTGATCACCGCGCCCTTGCGGAGCAGCGTGCCGGCGCCCTTCACCGTGAAGAGCTCGCGCAGGAGGTTGAGCGGCGACGTGATGGTGACCGCGAGCCGGTGCGGCGCGGCCGCGACGAGGCGCTGCGACTGCTGCACGATCGCGCGCTCCTTGCGGGTGAGGTCGCGCGAGGTGATGAGCGCGGGCACGTCGGCGGTGAGGTTCACCATCGGGAGGAGCGCGCCCCCCACGCGGAGCCCGCCGGGGCGGTGCAGAAAGATGAGCTTGCGCGACTGGAGGCGCCCGAGGAGCGCGCCGAGTTTTTCGAAGCGCTCGTCGGCGGTGGCGCCGTCGTCGAGGGAGAGCGCGAGCACGGGGAGCGTGCCCTCGCGGCAGGCGCGCACCACGGCGTCGGTGAGCGCGTCGATGTCGGCCGACGGGACGATCGCGGCGGAGACGCCCTCGCGGCCGAGGCGGCGCACGACGCGGGCCGCGTGCTCGGGCGCGTCGGCGGGCGCGAAGGCCCCGAGCACCACGAGCGGCGCGAGGCCGAGCACCGCGAGGAAGCGCAGGTGCAGCACCACGGCCTCGAAGGCGAAGCGCGCCACGTTGGCGTCGACGGCGATGGCCCCGAACTGCTCCTTCGGCTCGGACCGAAAGAGCTGAACGTAGAACTCGGCCTCGGCGCGCCGACCTACGCTCTCGAGGAAGCGCAGCACCACGTCGGCCGACGTGCTCGCGGCCGGGATCGAGTCGTTCACGGGCGGTTACTCTTCTTCGTCGACGCTGCCGTCGGGGCGGGGCACACAGCGAAACTCGAGCACGGGCATGCCCCCCGCGTCGCCAGGGGCTTCGGGGTTGTGCAAGATGACCCGCGCGCACTCGTGCCGCGTCTGCTTGGGCTGATCGAACTGGATGCGGTAGCGCCCCGGCGGGGCCACCGTCTCGCGCAGACACGCGCCGCGCTGCGGGTCGATGACCTCCTCGCGGTGCATGCCGTCCCAGGTGCCGAGGTCGCGCGTCTCGTTGGGGGCGAGCACGTAGGTGCCCGTCGAGCCGAGGCCGCCGAAGCCCGCCCCCGCGGCGCTGTCACAGCGCGGAAGGTCTACGGGAAAGAGCTTTACGCGCGTGATCTGCGCCGGGTCGTTGAGGTACACGAGCCCGCGGTCGGAGCGGTCGGCGGCGATGTTGAGCCGCCACGCGTGCACCATCTCGTTGAGGTCGGGGTTGGTGGTGAACGTGAGCGGCACGTTGGACGCGTTGCGCAGGCGCAGCATCACGAGGGGCTGCGCGCCCGCGTCGCCGGGCGCGTTGGCGGCCGCGTCGGTGAGCGCCGAGGGCGCCGCGGGGGCGACCGCCTCGGGGGCGGACTCGACGTGGGGCGCGGGCGGACGTTGCGGTTCGGGCTGCGTGCGCTTGCACGCGGGCGCGAGAGACGCGAGGGCGCAGAGCCCGAGGGCGATGGCGGTGTGCTTCGAGGTCACGGCTCTCCTCAGCCGCCGCCTTCGCGGAGGCCGAGCTCTTTCATCTTGATTTGAAGGCTCTTGCGCGAAATCTTGAGGAGCCTGGCGGCCTGCGTCACGTTGGTGCTCGTCTGCGCGAGCGCCTTCACGATGAGCTCGCGCTCGAGCTTCGCGGTGGCCTCGCGCACCTGCGCCTTGAGGCCGCCCGACGCCGTGGCGTCGCCCTCGTCGACCTCGTCGACGGGGGGCGCGAGGCCGGGCTCCGACGCGTTGCCGCGCAGTTCGATGGGGAGGTTCACGTGCTCGATCACGTCGCCGTCGGAGAGCAGCACGCAGCGCTCGATCACGTTCTCGAGCTCGCGGATGTTGCCCGGCCACGCGTAGCTCACGAGGGCCTCGCGCGCCTCGGGCGAGAAGTGGCTCGCGGGCTTCTTGAAGCGCTGCGCGTGAATGGCCAGAAAGTGGTCGACGAGGAGGGGGATGTCGCTGCGGCGCTCGCGCAGCGGCGGCAGGTGAATGGGCACCACGTTGAGGCGATAGTAGAGATCCTCACGGAAGCGCCCCGCGGCGATCTCTTTCTTGAGGTCGCGGTTGGTGGCGGCGATGAGGCGCACGTCGACGGTGATGGGCTTGATGCCCCCCACGCGGTCGATCTCGCCCTCTTGAATCGCGCGCAGGAGCTTCACCTGCATGTCGATGGGAATCTCGGCGATCTCGTCGAGGAAGAGCGTGCCCCCGGAGGCGAGTTCGAAGCGCCCGGGCTTCGAGGTGACCGCGCCCGTGAAGGCCCCGCGCTCGTAGCCGAAGAGCTCGGCCTCCATGAGGTCGCGCGGGATGGCGCCGCAGTTCACGCGAATGAACGACTGGCTCTTGCGCGAGCTGTTGTCGTGGAGGGCGCGCGCGATGAGCTCCTTGCCCGTGCCCGACTCGCCCGTGATGAGCACCGTGGCCGTGGTGTCGGCCACCTTCTCGAGAATGGTGTAGATCTCGCGCATCATGAGGCTCGCGCCGATGATGCGGTAGCGGCCCTGGTCGAGCCCTTCGAGCTGCACCTCGCGGGCGCGCACGTCGCCGGTGCGCAGGGCCTTGGCCACCACGCTGCGGATCTCGCTGAGGTCGAAGGGCTTGGTGATGTAGTCGAAGGCCCCGTGGCGCAGCGCCTCGACGGCGGTGTCGACGGTGCCGTGCGCGGTGATGAGAATCACCGGCAGGTCGGGGTGGTGCTCGCCGCAGTGGCGCAGCACGCCGAGCCCGTCGAGCAGGGGCATGCGCAGGTCGGTGATGAGGCAGTCGATGTGGTGCTCTTTGAGCGCCTCGATGGCCGCCTGGCCGTCGCCCACTGCGTGCACCTCGTAGCCGTCGCCCTGAAGCTGCAGCGAGAGCACGCGACGGAGGTTCACCTCGTCGTCGGCGATCAGGATCTGCTTGCGTTCGCCCAGCATCATACGTTGACCCTTCGCGTTGCCTACGACGCCTGCTGCTCGCTCATGCGGTGCGACAGGTAGTCGATCACGTCGATCTTCGAAACGATTCCGAGCAGCGTGGGGCCGTCGGTTACGATGGCGACCTTGGCGTCGGCGAGCACGCTCTTGAGGAGGTCGATGCGGGTGTCGGGGGTTACGCCCGCGTAGTCGCTGTCGAGGATGTGCGCGATGGGCGCGTCGAGGTGGGCCTCGCCCGACACGAGGTTACGCAGCACCTCGACCTCGCTCACGATGCCCTTGAGCTGCTCGCCGTCGACCACGGGGAGCTGCGACACGCCGTGCTGCTTCATCTTGCCGATGACGGTGCGCAGCGTCTCGTCGCTGCGCGCGGTGACCAGGTGCTGGGGCTTCAGCGCGAGGAGCTCGCGCACGGTGCCCAGCGTGGGCTCGTCGGCGAAGCCGTTCTCGCGCATCCACTCGTCGTTGAAGACCTTGGAGAGGTAGCGGCTCGCGCTGTCGGGCAGGAGCACCACGATGCGCTCGCGCTTGTTGCGCCCGCGGGCCCACTTGATGGCGCCCGCCACGGCCGCGCCGCAGGAGCCGCCCACGTAGAGGCCTTCGAGGCGCACGAGGTCGCGCGTCATCATGAAGCACTCGCGGTCGTCGACGCGCACGCAGTCGTCGAGCACCTTGAGGTTCATCGTAGAGGGGAAGAAATCTTCGCCGATGCCCTCGACCTTGTACGAGAAGGGCCGCGTCACGAGGCCGTGCTTGACGAAGTCGTAGTAGACCGACCCCACGGGGTCGACGCCCACGATCTGCACGTCGGGCTTCTGCTCTTTGAGGTATTTGCCAGTGCCCGAGAGCGTGCCGCCGGTGCCCATGCCCGCGACGAGCGCGTCGATCTCGCCGCCCGTCTGCGCCCAGATCTCGGGCCCCGTGGAGCGGTAGTGCCCGTCGGGGTTGTCGGGGTTGTGATACTGGTTCGCAAGCATCGCGTTGGGCGTCTCTTCGGCGATCCTGCGGGCGACCGAGTAGTAGCTCCGCGGGTCGTTGGGCTCGACCGCCGTGGGGCACACGACCACCCGCGCGCCCCACGCGCGCAGCGCCGCGATCTTCTCCTGCGACATCTTGTCGGGCATCACGAAGACGCAGCGGTAGCCCTTGACCGCGGCCACCATGGCGAGGCCCGCGCCGGTGTTGCCGCTCGTGGCCTCGACGATGGTGCCGCCGGGCTTGAGCCGCCCCTCTTCTTCGGCCGCGCGAATCATGTTGATCGCGATGCGATCTTTCATCGACCCCGCGGGGTTCATGAACTCGCACTTCACGTAGATCTCGGCCTGCACGTCGGCCGGCACCACGCGGTTGAGCTTGACGATCGGTGTGCCACCGACCGCGTCGAGGATAGAAGCGTGGGCGCCGTTCATCATTCTGGTCGCGCCTCCTCTATCACATTCGCGCCCCCAGTTGGCGCATCGCCGCTACCGCCCCGCGACGCGCTCGGCGGCCCACAGTTCGAAGAGGGGCGCCCCGTCGGGCTGCGTGACGACACGCACGCGACGCAGCCCTGTGAACGCGTCGGAGCGCATGAGGGCGCGCAGGCGCGCGTCGCCGTCGAGCCACTCTTGCGGCCCGAAGCCCGGCGCGAAGAGCCCGTCGGACCACACCACGAACACGTGCAGCACGCCCGGTCGCACCGGGAGCGCGAACTTCGTGATGTCGGTGACGCCCCACTGCCAGCGCCCCATGGACCTCACGACGTGCAGCGGGTGCCACGCGTAGTCGGCCACCACCACCTCGGCGGGCGCGCCGTGGCGCAGGCGATCGACCTCGTCGCGAATGAGAAAAGGCAGCGCGACGCGCTCGCGGGCGACCTTCCACCCGCGGTATCCGCCGCCGCCGGCGAGGGTGTAGAAGCCGCTGTCGGCGGAGCCTCCGACGAGGAACGCGTGCGCCGCGCGGGCCGTGGGCACGCACGCGAGCCACGCCACGAGCGCCACAGCGAGATAACGGGCGCGACCGACGCGCTCGGCGAGGGCGCCGACGAGGAGCGCGAAGGGCGCGAGGGCCACGAAGGCGTAGCGCTCGGCGTCGATGGCGGGGAGGTTCCACGGGCGCGCGGGGGCGAGCACGAGGGGCAAGCCGATGAGCGCGAGGGCCATGTGCAGCGAGGCGTAGCGCGCGAGCGAGGCGGCTTGCGGCGGCGCGTCGTGGCGAGGGCGCGCGGCGATGACGATGAGCGCGACGACCGTCACCGCGAGCGCGAGCTCGGGCGCGAGGGGCCACTGCGTGCCCGTGAAGTGGCGCAGGGTGGACTCGCCGTCGAGGCCGCCGAGCACGGTGCGGAGGTACACGTACACGCGCTGATCGAAGAGGGTGAAATAGTGCTTCGGGCGGCCGTCGTAGACGCGCACCACGCCCGCGCCGGCGACGAGCATCGGGGCCACGTGGGCGAGGCCCGACAGCGCCAAAGGCACATGGCGCAAGGGGATTCGGTGCGTGAGCGTCCACAGCGTGACGGCGCCGATGGGCACGAGCGCGAGGGGCGAGAAGTGCATCGCGAGGCCGAGGAGCTGCGAGGCGAAGAAGAGTCGCCAGGGGCTCTTCGTGCGGAGCGCGTCGAGCCACGCGAGGGGGCCCACGACGGCGAGCGAGAGCGAGAGCGCGTAGGGGACGGTGACCGTGCGGCTCCACAGGACGGCCCAGGGGTGGACGGCGAGCACGGCGGCGATGGCGACGGCGGCGCGGGGCATCGCGAGCCTGCGCGCGAGCTGCGACGAGGCGAGCATGGCGCCCACGACGCCCGCGACGAGCACAGCGCGCGCGGCGGCGAAGGAGGGGCCGAAGAGCTTGTAGGCGCCCGCGATGAGCCACGCGAAGGCGAGCGACACGAAGCGCGCGTCGGGGTGCAGCGCGGCGGGGCGGTGCTCGTAGAGGTCGAAGCCGTACCAGGCCCAGTTGCCCTCGTCGCCCGAGGGGTTGGGGAGCACGTCGAGCCACGGCACGCGCAGCGCGAGGGCGAGGAGCACCAGAGCCACGAGCGGCGCGTGAGACCTGTTCACGACGAAGGGCCGCGGACTCTCGCACGGAGGCCGTCGCGTGTGCGAGAACTTCGGCCGTGAAGGCTCCCTGGTGGCTCGCGGCGCTCGGCCCGCTCGCGCTCGCGGCGACGGTGCGCGTGCCGTGGCTCGGCGCGATGCCCAACCCCTCGGGCGACGAGGGCAACTGGGCGCTCCTCGGATTGCGCTTGTCGCAAGGGCTCCGCGCGGGTCTGCCCGCCGACGCGGCCTTCGTCACGACGGCCTTCGCGTGGATGATCGCTGCGTCGTATCGCGTGCTGGGTGCGTCGTTCGCGAGCGCGCGGGCGGTCCCCGTCGCGGCGACGCTGCTCACGGTGGCGGCCGTGGTGCGACTGTGTGCGCGTCGTCGCGAGGGCGTCGCGATCGCCCTGGTGGTCGCGCTGCACCCGTGGTCGGTGCTGTGGAGCCGCACGGTCAGCGTGCCCTACGCGCTCTCGCTCTCGCTCGCCGTCGTGGGCCCCCTCGCGTGGCTCGACGCGCTCCGCACGAAGAGCCCCGGGCGACTCTTCTTCGCCTCGCAGCTCCTCGGCCTCGCGATGCACTTCTCGCCCCTCGCGCTCGTGCCCATCGGCGCCGTCGCGCTGTGGACGTTGAAGCACCGCGTCGCGGGGAGGCACCTCCCCCTCGCGCTCTCGGGGCTCGTTCACGCGGCGCCCATCGTGGCGGGCGCGCTCGCCGCGCTGCGGGTGGGCCGTCAGGTGACGCCGCCGCTTGCGAGCCCGCTCACGGAGCGCCTCTCGACCCTCGTCGCGATGCTGCTCGGCGACGTGGCGGGCACCTCGACGGCGGCGCACTTCGCGGGCTGCGCGCCGTGGGTGACACGCCTCGGCGCGGTCGTGGCACTCGCCGTGATCGTCGGTGCGATCGCGCGCGCGCGGGAGAGCGCGCTCTCACGCTTCGCGGCGCTGCACCTCGCGCTGGCGTGCGTGGGCGTGCCCCTCTTGCTGGTGCCGGCGCGCGCGTGGAGCATGCCGGTGATCGACGCCGATCGGTACGGCTTCGCGCTCGTCGCGCCTGTCGCGCTCGCGGTGGGCGCGCTCGCGTCGTCGTCGCGGGCGTGGCGCGCGGTCGCCCTCGCGTACGTGCTGTGGCTCGCTGCGGTGACCGCGGGCGTGGCGCATCACTTCGTGCGCGGCGGCGGCGGCGACCTCGGGCTCTTCGTGGCCTATGGCGGAGGGCGCTACCGCGGGTGGCAGATTGCGCGATCGCGGCGCGCGCTGCCCGAGCTGCTGCGCGACGACGCGCTCGCGGCGGCGCGCGGCGAGCCCGCGGTGATCGCGTACACGGACTATGCGTTTCACGCGCTGCGGTTCTCGCTCGCGGTGCGGGGCCACGACGCGGGGCTCACGCACGCGATCGGGTGGCCCGTGGCGGCGCGGGGAGCGCGGGTGTTCTTCGTGACGTGGCGCGACGAGGCCTTCGCGCCAGGGTACCGCCCGCGGCGCGTGGTGACCGAGCGTCGCGCCGACGCGCTGCGCATCGCCGCGGAGTACGACGAAGCCCGCGTGGTGCGCGCCTACGCGATGGCCGACGGCACGCCGCTGTGCGCGCTGTGGAGCGCGCGGATGCGGTAGCGATCAGTGCGGGATGATGCCCGTGGCGAGGAGCGCCGCGATGATGCCCGCGACGACGACGACGCCGATCGCGACGGGCACCACGGGAAACTCCTTGTCGGTCGCCGGCGTGGCCGCGGGCATGACGGGGGCGCGGCCGCTGTTGCTGACCGTGAGGGGAATGGGCAGCGTCGACGAGGTGGGCTGGGCGATCGGCACGGACGACACCGTGTGCGGCGGCATCGTCTGGAGGCGCGGGGGCGCCGCCGACTCGGCCTCGCCCTCGAGCTCGTCGGCGAGGCTGCCCGGCACGGCCGAGAGTCGAGCGCCCGGTTGATCCCACGTGGCGGCGCTGTTGAGGCCCGGGTCGAAGGTGTCGTCGACGAGGCCCGGGGCCCAGTCGTTGAGGTTGATGAACTCGTTGGCGTCGAGGGGGCGCGAGCCGTCGTCGTGGGGCGCCGGCGTGACGGGCGAGTTGCCTCCGGTCGACGACGCGCTCTGCTCGCCCAGCGACGTGAACGCGAGCAGCTCTTCTTGAATGAGCTGGTCGATCACGTTGCCTTCCGAACGGCCCGCGTGGCGCGCGGTGGCGGCGCGGTCGTTCATCACGTCGACCACGAGCTTCGAGAGGTCGCTCGCCGTGGCCTTGAGCCGGTGCAGGAGGAGAAACTCGGCGAGCTCCTCGCTCATCTGCTCCGACGTGCGGTAGCGGTCGGCCTTGTTCTTCGCGAGCGCCTTGCGAAGAATCTTGTCGAGCTCTTCGGGCACGCTGGCGTTGATGGTGCGAATGGGCGGCACCACCGCCTGCTGCACCATCTTCACCGTCTGGTAATCGGTGTCGCCCTGAAAGAGCTTACGCCCCGCCAGTAGCTCCCACAGCATGATGCCCACCGCGAACAGGTCGGCCTGCGGGTCGGCCTCTTCGCCCATCGCCGTCTCGGGGGCGAGGTAGCTGAACTTGCCCTTCACCACGCCGGGCTCGGTCTTCTCGACGGAGTGGGCGGCCTTGGCGAGGCCGAAGTCGACGATCTTGACCTCGCCCTTCTTCGAGATGAGCACGTTCGGCGGCGAGATGTCGCGGTGTACGATGTTGAGGTTCTTGTTGTCGGTGTCGGTCGCCTCGTGGGCGTACTGAAGCCCCTCGCACACCTTGATCATGATGTGCACCGCGAGCGGGAGCGGAAAGGGCTTCTTGTGCGTGCGCACGTACTCGACGACGGCCTTGAGGTTCACCCCGTCGATGAACTCCATGACGATGAAGTACGTGTTCTCGACGTGCCCGATGTCGAACACCTGAACGATGTTCGCGTGCGTGAGGCGCGCGCTGAGGCGCGCCTCGTCGAGAAACATACGAATGAACTTCTCGTTCGACGCGAGGTGCGGGAGCACGCGCTTGATCGCCACCTGCCGCTTGAAGCCCGCGAGGCTCGTCGACTCCCCGCGGAATACCTCGGCCATGCCGCCCGACTCGAGTCGTTCGGTCACCCGATAGGTGTTCTGCGCCCTTGCTTCTGCCATGTTCGTGGGGGTGCGAAAGCCGACACGGCCACGCCGCACGAAACTGCACCCCCGCACCACGGGGTGTCAAGCATTGCGACTGTTCGTTTCCAGCCTGTGGCTACGGGCCCGCCGCGCACCGAGAGGCTCAGCGCCCCGTCGGCACGCGCGGCGCTGCAGG
>CAISKJ010001512.1 GCA_903885885.1 uncultured delta proteobacterium | reverse complement strand
GCTCGACGGGGCCAAGGTCACCTTCGCGCAGAACAAGTTCGAAATGGTGAACATCCTGTCGTTCACCTTCGGCGTCTTCAAAATGGAGATCGTCGCGCAGAAGGCCAAGAAGGCCGGCCAGTCCACCGGCGGCCGCAGCTTCGACCTCCGCGCAGGCGCCGTGAAGGTGCTCATGAAGGGCGTCGCGATCTGGTAGCGCCCCGCGCGCTCCCCCCACTGGAGTCTCACCGATGGACCTCCTCTTCACGCTCTCCTGCGACGCGCTGCCCGACGCCCGCGTGCGCGCCTTCACCGGGCACGAGTCGCTCTCGCAGCCCTTCCGCTTCGTCGTCGACCTCGCGCTGCCCGAGGCCGCCGCGCTCGCGCTCGACCTCGACGCCGCGCTCGAGACCCCCGCGACGCTCGCCGCCCACCGCGACGACGGCTCGGTCCGCGCGCAGGTCCACGGCGTGCTGTCGTCCGTCGAGCTCGTCGAGGTGATGCCCGGCGCCGACGCGCGCCTCCGCGTCGAGCTCGCGCCCGCCCTCTGGGGCCTCTCGCTCAGCGAGCACAGCCGCGTGTACGTCAACCAGTCGCTGCGGCAGATCCTCACCGCCGCGCTGCGCGACGGGGGCCTCGCCGCGAGCGCCTTCGAACTGCGCCTGCGCGGCGACGTCGACGACCCCATCGCGCACGTGTCCCAGTACCGCGAGAGCGACCTCGCCTTCGTCTCGCGCTGGATGGAGCGCCGCGGGCTCTACTATTTCTTCGACCACGCGAGCGCGCCCGAGCGGCTCATCGTCACCGACGACCTCTCGTTCCACACGCGCGCGCCCGCGGAGGCCGTGGGCCCCGCGACCATGGGCGGCGACGAGGCCTCCGCCGTCGAGGGGCTCTACGACTTCGGCGCCGACGAGCAGGCCGTCGCCCGCGAGGTGGCCCTCAGCGATTACAACCACCTCCAGCCCGCGATGCCCATCGACGAGAGCGCCACCGCGTGGCCCGCGGGCGCCGCCGCCGTGCGCCGCCACGCCGCCGACAACCTCGACGCCCCCGGCGCAGCCCGCACGCACGCGCGCCTCCGCGCCGAGGCCCTCACCGCCGAGCGCCGGCGCTTCCACGGCCGGGGCCGCGTGTTCGGCCTGCACCCGGGCTACAAGTTCGCCGTCGAGGGCCGCGACGGGCTCGACGGCGAGTACGTGGTCGTCGAGCTGCGCCACGCGGGCAGCAACGTCACCGCCGCCACGGGCGCCCCCGCCACGTACCGCGTCGAGGTGGTGGCCATCCCCGCCGACGTGCAGTTTCGCGCGCCGCAGCGCACCCCCTGGCCCCGCGTGCGCGGCCCGGTCATCGCCGTCATCGACGGCCCCGCGCAGGGCGACTACGCGCAGCTCGACGACAGCGGCCGCTACCTCGTGCGCGTGCAGTACGACGAGGCCCCCAACGCGGCGGGGAGCGCGTCGATGCGCATTCGCATGCTGCAGCCGCACGCCGGCGCGCCCGAGGGCATGCACCTCCCGCTGCGCGCGGGCACCGAGGTGATGCTCACCTTCCTCGACGGCGACCCCGACCGGCCCGTGGTGGTGGGCAGCGCGCCCAACCAGCAGACGCCCAGCGTGGTGGTGCGAGACAACCGCACCTACGGGGTGATCCAGACGGGCGCCGAGAACCGCGTGGAGTTTCAAGACGAAGACGGCGCGCAGCACGTCGACTGGTACTGCCCCGAGAAGCGGTCGTTCTTGCACCTCGGCGCGCCCCACGACGGGCACCAGCACAACTACGTCGCGTCGACCGACGGCAACGGGCTCATTCACACGGGCGGCGACCTCGAGGTCTTCGTCGACGGCAAGAAGACCGAAGACGTAGTCGGTGATGTCAGCGAAAACTACGGGCCGCAGACCACCACCGTGACGCTCACGGTACGCGAGTCGTGCGCCTCGATGAAGACCACCGTCACGGCCCTCTGCTACGAAGACTACGGCAACCAGATTACCGAGACGAAGAACGACACCGAAGAGAACACGGGCACGCAGAACATCAAGGTAGGGCTGCTCTGCTCGGAGACGCACCAGCGGCAGACCACCGACGTGAGCGGCACGCTCACCGAGCGCTGCCGCATCCACCTCTTCACGTGCGCGGGCACGAGCACCCAGCGCTACGGCACGCTCAACATCACGGCCAACGCCGGCACCCTGATGAACAGCGGCCCCATCAAGATCACCACCACCACCTTCACGCTCAACAACACCGCGCTGCAGATGATCGACGCGCCGAGCCACTCGTCGCAAACCTTGCTCGGCATGAAATTCTATCCCTTCAAGATGGACCTCGTGCCGAGCAAGAACGAGATCACCGGCGCCTCCGCGGCCGCCGTGGGGGCCAAGTTCGAGCTCGTGCAGATGGTCACCGGCCTCGCGGCGGCCAAGCTCGATTTCGGCCTCATCAAGATCGACGTGGCCGCGTCGGCCTTCGAACTCACCTCGCTCAAGATCAGGCTCGGCGCCTTCAAGATGAGCACCACGTTCACCATGGTTCTATGAAGACCATCAAGCCTCAGCGAGTCTCGGTGCTCACGCGCGTGTTCGAATACGACCGCGCCTGCGTGCTGGCCATCACGCCCATCGTGTACTTCGCCTTCGAGCCGCAGGGCGCCCTCCTGCCCGAGGTGGCCCTGTGGAAGTTCGTGCCCGGCGAGCTCGCCGGCGGCGCGCTCGACCTGGCGATGCCCAAGCCCCGCGGCGAGGTGCTCGTCACGGGCCGCGCGTACGCCCGCAACGGGGCGCCGCAGCCCGCCGTGGCCGTGCGCGTGAAGCTGGGCGCCATCGACAAGACCCTGCGCGCCGTCGGAAACCGCTATTGGCGCCCCGACTCGGGGGCCATGTCGGGCATCGAGCCCTTCACCGAGATGCCCATCTCCTGGGCCAACGCGTACGGCGGCCCGAGCTACCCGCCGAACCCGGTCGGCAAGGGGGCCGCGCCCGTCGCGCACCCCAGCGGCGGAGAGATTCTGTACATCGCCAACATCGAAGACCCGCGCCGCCCGCTGCGCTCGGCCGACGATCGCCCGGCCCTGCCCGCGGGCCTCGCGGGCTACGACATGACCTGGCCGCAGCGCATGGCGAAGGCCGGCACCTACGACGCCGCGTGGCTCGACACGCTCTTCCCGGGCCTCGCCGCCGACGTCGACTGGACGATGTTCAACGCCGCCCCCGACGACCAGCAGATCGACGGTAGCTTTCAGGGCGACGAGGGCTTCGTGCTCGAGAACCTCCACCCCGACAAGCCCCTCATCGAGTCGCGGCTCCCGGGCGTGCGAACCCGCGCCTTCGTGACCCAGCGGCAGCGCGACGGGAGCGAGGTGTTCCGCGAGGTGCTCACCCGACTCGAGACGGTGCACCTCTTCCCCCATGCCGAGCGGGGGGTGCTTCTTTTCAGGGGTGTGATTCCCGTGTCGGAAGACGACGGCGCCGACATCGTGCACCTCGTGCTCGCGTGCGAGCGCCTCGGCGAGCCGCGGCCCGTCGAGCACTACCAGCAGGAGCTGGCGCTGCGCCTCGACCGCGAGCGTGGGGCCGCGAGGGCCCTGCGCGACGACACCCTCATGCCCGCGCTCCCGCCCGCCTCGAGCGCGGTGAAGGCCGAGGAGCGCGACGACGCCGCCGAGCTCTCTCGCATGGAGAACCGGCTCAAGAAGAACGCCCGCGCGCGCCTGCGCAAGCAGCTCGACGAGGCGCGCCAGCGGGCCGCGGCGCTGGGCATCGACCCCGCCGAGGCCATTCCCCCCGAGCTCGCGGCGCTGGCCGACGAGCCCGACGAGCCGCCGCCCGCAGACTTCGAACAGCTCATCGAGGTGATCAACGCCGCCGAGGCCGAGGGCGCCGCCGAGGCCGAGAAGATGGAGCGCGAGAAGGCCCAGGAGCACGAGCGCTACAAGGTCGCGATGGCCTCCATCGGCATCGACGGCGACCAGGCCGTGGCCGACGCCGAGCGCGAGGCCGCGGGCCCGCCGAAGTTCACCGCGGTGGGCCACATCGCGCGCATTCGCACCCTCGCCCGCGAGGCCAACGACGGCGCCCCGGTGCCCGACCTCGAGGCGCAGCTCGACGACCCCGCGCTCCTCGAACGACTCCTCACGCAGGAGCAGCAGCTCCAGCAGATGTACCAGCGCATCGCGCACATGCAGCCCGCCGTGCGGCACCGCACGCCCGAGGGGGCGGCGGCGCTGCGGGCGCACGTCGAGGCCGCCGCGGCCGCGCGCGAGAGCTTCGCGCGGCGAGACTTCACCGGCGCCGACCTCGCGGGCGTCGACCTCACGGGCGCCGACCTGCGGGGCGCCTGGCTCGAGTCGGCCAACCTCACGAACGCGCGCCTCGCGGGCGCCGACCTCACCGACGCCGTGCTCGCGCGCGCCGACCTCACCGGCGCCGACCTTTCGAACGCCGTGCTCACCAACGCCAACCTCGGGAGCGCCGTGCTCGCGGGCGCCCACTGCCCCGGCGCGCACCTCGAGGGCACCACGCTCGTGAAGGCCGACCTGCGCGGGGCCAACCTGCGCGGCGCGCGCCTCGAGCGCGTCGACCTCACCGAGGCGACGCTGGGCCCCACCAACCTCGAGGGCGTGGTAGCCCCCGAGCTCATCGTGATCAAGACGTCGCTCGCGGGCGCGCGCTTCGTGGGCGCGAAGCTCACCAAGGTGACCTTCGTCGAGGTGACGCTCACCGACGCAGACTTCACCGGCGCCGACATGACCGCCGGGGCCTTCGTCGGCGTGAAGGCCCGCGGGAGCGTGTTTCGCGGCGCCACCCTCAAGAACTTTCGCGCGGTCTCCGAGTGCGACTTCGCGGGGTCGGATTTCACCGGCGCCACGCTCGACGAGTCGACGCTGCGCGGCTGCGACCTCAGCGCGTGCGAGTTCGCCGACGCGAGCCTCGAGAAGACCGACCTCAGCGAGGCGAAGCTCCGCGGGGCGCGCTTCGCGGGGGCCAACGCGCGCGAGGCGAGCTTCGTCCGCGCCGAGCTCGGGGGCGCCGACCTGCGCGAGGGGAGGTTCCTCTACGGCAACTTTCAGAAGGCGCGCATCGACGGCGCCGACCTGTCGCGCGCAAACCTCTTCCGCGCCGACTTCGGGCGGGTGCGCGGGGGCGCGCGCAGCACCGACGGCGCCTACGTCGAAGAGCTCAAGATCCTCCCGAAGGCCCCCCATGGAACGTGACGAATTTCTCAGCGCCCTGCGCGACGGCGAGACCATTCGCAGGCAAGACCTCGCGGGCGTCGACCTCGCGGGCGTCGACCTCTCGGGCGCGATGCTCGAAGAGGTGTCGTTCCGCGGCGCGCGCCTCGCGCAGTCTGACCTCCGCGAGTCGCTCTTCACCCGCTGCGATTTCGCGGGCGCCGACCTCACCGGCGCCAACCTCCACCACGTGGTGTTTCAAGAGTGCGCCCTCCCCGAGGCGCGCCTCGCGGGGAGCTTTCAGGGCCTCACGAAGTACCTCACCTGCAGCGTGGCCGGGGCCGACTTCGCGCGCTGCAACCTCTCCATCGCCACGTTCTACAAGACGGCCGCGCCGGGCGCGTCCTTCGCGGGCGCGCTGCTCGACAAGACGCAGTTCGTCGAGTGCGGCATCGACCGCGTGAGCTTCGCCGACGCGCACCTCAAGCAGACGGTGATCTTGAAGACCGACCTGCGCACCGTGACCCTCACCGGCGCGAAGGTCGCCCTGGCCACCCTCCTCGAGTGCAACCTCGCGGCGATGGACCTCCGCGGCCTCGACTTCACCCTCACGCAGCTCATGGGCTGCGACTTCTCCGAGGCCGACCTGCGCGACGCCACGCTCGCGCAGTGCAACTTCAAAGACGCCGACCTCACGCGCGCGCGCCTCGACGGCGCCGCCAGCCCCCGCGCGCTCTTCATCAACGCCCGCCTCGGGCGCGCCAGCCTCGCGCGCGCCACGCTCTCGCAGTCGATCTTTCAGGGCGCCCTCCTGGCCGAGACGCGCCTCGACGGCGCCGCCCTCGACCAGTGCATCTTTACGAAGGCGCGCTGCCCGGGGGCCATCTTCGACGGCGCCGACCTCACGTACGCAGACTTCTCCTACGCCGACCTGTCCTACGCCGAGTTCACCCGCGCGACGCTCACGCGCACGCGCTTTCACCGCGTCGAAGACCGGGGCACGGTCTTCTCCGGCAACCGGCTCGCGGCGCTCGGCGACGACGAGCCCCTCGCCGCCGCCGAGACGTGGCGCCCCTGACGCTTCACCGAGAGGACCCCTCGCACCATGCTGAGCATCGCGCGCAAGCTGTCTGACACGCCGCCCCCGTTTCAAGCCGTGGGCACCATCACCGCACGCGACGGCGCCGAGGCCTCGCCCTGGCGCGTGCGCGCCGCGAGCGGCGACTACGAGGCCCGCCGCGCCGTGAGCTGCCTCGTCGAGCCCGCCGTCGACGACACCGTGCTCCTCACGGTGCTCCCCACGGGCGAGTGCTACGTGCTCGCCATCCTCGAGCGCGCCGAGGCCGCGGCGCCCGCGACGCTCACCGTCCCCGGCGACCTGCACGTCGCGCTGCCGGGCGGGCGCTTCACCGTCGCCGCGAAGGAGTCCGTCGAGCTCGCCGCGGGCCGCGAGGTGAGCGTCGCCACGGGGCGCCTCAACGTGAACGCCGTCGACGGCAACGTGGTGCTCCAGAAGCTCACGCTCCTCGCGGGCCTCGTGCGCGCCGAGTCCGAGAGCGTGCGCACCGTGGCGGCCACCGTCGACGCGGTGGTAGGCCGCCTCACGCAGCGCCTCGGGCGCTCGTTCCGCACCGTCGAAGAGTCAGACCACCTGCGCGCGAACCACATCGATTACCGCGCGAAGGAGCACCTGAGCCTCCACGCCGACGCCGCCATCGTGTCGGCCAACGAACTGGTCAAGGTCGACGCCGAACAGATTCACCTGGGCTGATCGCACCCCTCACCCCTCCACGGAGCGCCGACGATGCTCGCCAACTCGCAGATGATGGGAATCGACATTGGCTTCCCCGACGTGTGCCTCACGCCCACGCCCGCGGGCCCCGTGCCCATCCCGTACCCGAACATCGCCGCCGGCCCCATGGGCGTCCCGGCGGCCTACAACGTGCTCTTCATGGGCACGCCCGCCCACAACATGCTCACCACGATTCCGCTCACCAACGGCGACAACGCGGGCGTGTGCATGGGCGTCGCGTCGGGCATCGTCATGGGCCCCGCGCGCCACCTCACGGGCGCCTTCAGCGTGCTCGTGGGCGGCGCGCCCGCCACCCGCATGACGAGCGTGGCGATCCAGAACTCCACCAACTGCCCCGGCGTGCGCCTCGTGCCGAGCCAGGTGCGCGTGCTCCTCCTCGCGCCATGAGCGAGCTCCCCGCGCCGCCCCGCTGGCTGTGCCTCGTCGCCACCGAGCCCGGCGAGGGCTTCGTGGTGCGCTGGCGCTCCTGCACGCGCGCGCTCGCGGCGCACCCGCCGGTGCTGGTCTCGGTGTGGCTCCGCGGCGTCGCGTGCGACTCCCTCGACGCCTCGGAGCTCGAGTGCGTGGTCATCGACCGGCCCTTCAGCGCCAACGAGCACGAGCTGCTCCCCAACGGCGTGCTGCGGGCGACCTTCCCCGAGGCCGAGCTCCCCGACCTCGCGCCCGGCCCCGACCAGGCGCTCGCGTGTCGCATCGTGTTCGCCGCGCCCGACGGCGAGGTCTGCGTCGAGGGCGAAGACTTCGAAGTCCTCCGCGCCGTCACGCTGCGCGCCGAGCTGGCCCTCGACGCCGACCTCCCCGACGAGGCCTGACTCAGCGCGACACGTACAAGCGCGCCGTCACGATGGGCGTCACCGCGGTGACCGTCACGCGCACTTCGAAGAGCGCCCCCTGGGTGACCTGCACCGTCGCGATGGGGGCCGTGAAGGCCCACCGCCGACGGCGCCCGCGGTGC
>CAISKJ010001511.1 GCA_903885885.1 uncultured delta proteobacterium | reverse complement strand
TGGCCAAGGGGGGCGGGTCGGCCAACAAGACCTACCTCTATCAAGAGACCAAGGGGCTCTTGAACCCGAAGTCGCTCATCGGCTTCCTCGAGAAGAACCTCAAGAGCCTCGGCACCTCGGCGTGCCCGCCCTACCACCTCGCCGTGGTGATCGGCGGCACCTCGGCGGAGGCCACCCTCAAGGTGGCCAAGCTCGCGTCGGCGCGCTACCTCGACGGGCTGCCGCGCGAGGGCAACGCGCTCGGTCAGGCCTTTCGCGACACGGCCCTCGAGGCCGAGGTGCTCGGGCTCGCGCAGCGCAGCCACATCGGCGCCCAGTTTGGCGGAAAGTACTTCTGTCACGACGTGCGCGTGGTGCGCCTCCCGCGGCACGGCGCGTCGTGTCCGGTGGCCATCGCGGTGTCGTGCTCGGCCGACCGCCAGTGCGTGGCGAAGATCAACCGCGACGGCGTGTGGATCGAGGCCCTCGAGCGCGACCCGGCGCGCTTTCTCCCCGACCCCTCGCACGAGGAGCTCGGCGGCGACGTGGTGAAGATCGACCTGTCGCGCCCCATGACCGAGATCCGCGAGACGCTCTCGAAGCACCCCACGAAGACGCGGCTCTCGCTCACGGGCCCGCTCATCGTGGCGAGAGACATCGCCCACGCGAAGATCAAGGAGCGCCTCGACCGCGGCGAGGGGATGCCCTCGTACCTCGCCGACCACGCGGTGTACTACGCCGGGCCCGCGAAGACGCCCGAGGGCTACGCGTCGGGCTCCTTCGGGCCCACCACCGCGGGCCGCATGGACTCGTACGTAGACCAGTTTCAGGCCGCCGGCGGGAGCCTGGTGATGCTCGCCAAGGGCAACCGATCGCCCGCCGTGACCGAGGCGTGCAAGAAGTACGGCGGCTTCTACCTGGGCTCCATCGGCGGCCCCGCGGCGCGCCTCGCGCAGCACTGCATCAAGAAGGTCGAGGTGCTCGAGTACCCCGAGCTCGGGATGGAGGCCGTGTGGCGCATCGAGGTGGTCGACTTCCCCGCGTTCATCGTCGTCGATGACAAGGGCAACGACTTCTTCGCCGAGACGCTCGGCGCGGGCGCGCCGAAGCACCTCCCCCTCGCGAAGTGAACGCGCCGCGCCGCACGCAGGAGGAGCGCCGCGAGGCCACCCGCGACGCCCTCCTCTCGGCCGCCGTGGCGCTCATCGCCGAGCGCGGCATCGAGGCCGCCACGCTCGCCGACGTGGCCGAGCGCGCGGGCCTCACGAAGGGCGCCCTCGTGCACCACTTCGAGAACAAAGAGACCCTCCTCGACGCCGCCCTCGACCGCGTGGGAGCTCACCTCACGCAGACGCTCACCGCCGCGTGGGACCCCACCGCGGCGCCCTATCCCCGCATCCGCAAGGCCCTCGCGGCCCTCGTCGACGTCGGCGAGACGCGCGACCGCGAGCTGCGCGCCCTCGTGGCCCTCGCCACGCACGGGGGCTACGACCCGCGCCTCGGGGCCCTGGTGCGCGCGCGCGTCGAGGCCCTGGAGCGGGTGTTCTGCGACGGCTTCTCGCTCACCCTGGCGGAGCTCAACGCGCAGCCGCGGGTGCCCGTGGAGACCCTCGCCCGCGCCCTCGTGGCCTCGGTGCTGGGGGCGGCCCTGCGCCCCGGCGAGGCCCCCGCCGACGGCCGCGACGCGCGGCGCCTGTGGGAGAGCGCGATCGTGGCGATGATCGATCCCTTCGTGGTAGAGGCGCCCTGAGATGGCGATGGATCGGGAACAGCGGCGGGCCCAGATACTCACGGTGGCCACCGCGGTGTTCGCCGAGAAGGGCTACCACGACGCGCGCATCGACGACATCGTGGTGCGCGCCGGCATCGCCCGCGGCACCTTCTATCTGTACTTCGAAGACAAGCGCGCCATCTTCGAGCACATCGTCGACGGCTTTCTGCAGCGCCTCGACGACGCCATCCGGGTGATCGAGCTCGACGACCCGAAGGCGAAGCCCTCGGACCAGCTCCGCGACGACCTGCTGCGCGTGGTGGCCCTCTTCGCCGCCAACGCCCAGCTCGCGCAGATTCTGTTGTCGGCCGCGGTGGGCCTCGACGCCGACTTCGACCGCAAGCTCCTGGCCTTCTACGACGCGGTCACGGCGCTGCTCATGCGCGCGCTCACCGAGGGCGAGGCCGCGGGGCTCATTCGCCCGGGCAACCGCGCCGTGCGGGCCTACTGCGTCACGGGCATGCTCAAGGAGCTGCTCTACCAGATCGTGCTGCGCAAGACCGACGCCTCGCACGACGAGCTCGTCGACACCATGCTCGACCTCATGGCCTTCGGCCTCTTTACCGAGGTCGGGGCCCGCGCGCTGCGCGACGCGTAGGGGCCGCCGACGGGGCGTGACGACGGGCCCCCGGGCGTGCGAAGACGCGCGCCATGAAGGCTGCCTGCTACCGCGCCTATGGGGGCCCCGAGAACGTCGAAGTCACCGCGCTGCCGGAGCCCGTCGCGGGCGATGGGCAGCTCCTGGTGCGCGTGCGCGCCAGCAGCGTGAACCCCGTCGATTGGAAGATCGCCCGCGGTGATTTTCCCTTCAACCTCATGAAGCCCGGGCTGCCGTATGTGCCCGGCCACGACGTGGCGGGCGAG
>CAISKJ010001510.1 GCA_903885885.1 uncultured delta proteobacterium | reverse complement strand
GTCAACGCCGTGATGTCGGCCATGGCGATGTACCCGCCGGTAATGCGCGAGGGCCCCAAGCGCGCATTCAACCAGTACACCGTCGACCTCATCGCCGAGCTCGTGCAGCAGCGCGGCACCGTGGTGGGGTTTCACCCCGAGGGCACGCGCGGCAAGGGCGCCGACCCCTACGAGCTCCTCCCCGCCAATGTGGGCACGGGCTCCATCGTGCACCAGGCGCGTCCCGTGGTGCTCCCGGTGTTCACCCTCGGGCTCAGCAACAACTTCCCCCGTCAGGTGCGCGGCAACTTCGACGGCACCGGCGACCCGATCACCATCGTGTTCGGCCGCCCCCTCGACCTCGACGCCTTCTACGCCATGCCCGGTCGCCTGCGCACCTACAAGGCCATCGCCGAGCACATTCGCGAGGCCCTCACCGAGCTCGGCGCGCAGGAGCGCGCGCTGCGCGAAGAGCTCGGCCTCCCGCGCCTCGCGCCCTGACTCAACGCCGCCTGCGACGGCGCAGCGCCAGCGCGGGCAGGGCCAGCAGCGCGAGGCATCCGTCGCGCGTGTCGCTGCGGTGGGCGCCGCACCGGCATCCCACGTCGCGCCCCGGCGCGAAGCCCGACGGCGTGGTGACGCTCGGCGCGATGAGCTGCACGCTCGCCGTGGCCGTGCTCGTCATGCCGCCGACGTCCGTCGCCGTGGCCACGACGGTGTAGGTGCCGTCGGGCACGACGACGCCGCGCTCGTCGGTGCCGCCCCAGGTGACGCGCGCCGAGCGCGAGGCGTCGCGCACCCGGGCCTCGTAGTCGTCGAGCACGCGCACGAGGCTCCCGCCGGCGTCGCGCAGCTCGGCGCGGCTGCGGGTGAGGCCGGTGCGGTCGCTCGTGTCGACGGTGATGTCCACCGTCTCGAGCGCGCGCGGCGCGAACGTCGGGCGCGAGAGGCGCACCGTGATGGTGGGCGGCGAGCGGTCGACCACGGTGACGCCGTCGCTGAGCACCTCGACGCCCGAGCCGTCGCCGCGGAGGGCCGTGACGCCGACGCGGTAGCGGCCGCCGAAGAGGAGCGGCAGCTCGCGGATCTCGACGCTCGTGCCGGTGACCTGCACCGACTCGGGGAAGCGCAGCGCCGAGCCCCCGTACGAGAGTGCGCGCACGAGGTAGGACTCTGCGCCTGGGACTGCCGTCCATGAGGCGCGCAGCGTGTCGAAGGCCTCGACCTCGTCGACGTCGTCGGCGCCGCTCGCGGCGAGGTCGCGCACGTCGTCGGTCGCAGGGAGCGTGCGCGGGCCGAGGCCGTAGAGGTAGCCGTCGCCGACGGTGACCATCACGTCGTTGGCGCCGTCGCCGTCGGTGTCGGCCGCGACGGCCTCGCCCACGGGGTCGTGAAAGTCCATCGACCAGAGGAGCGCGAGGGTGCACGCGTCGAGCGCGTAGAGCCACCCGTCGGTGGAGCCCACGAGCAGCGCCTGCGTGCCGCGCCCGTCGAGGTCGACGACGGACGTGAGGCTGCCGAAGGTGCCCTTGCGCGCGGTCGCGGGCACGGCGGCGTCGTCGGCGAAGCGCGCACCGCCCGCGAGCGCGGCGCGGGCTACCACCGCGACGCCCGGCGCGCCCGCGACGGGCAGCGCCTGCGGGCGCACGACGACGACCTCGGAGCTGCTGTTGGGGGTAATGGCGATGGCGTTGCCGCCGCCGCATCGAACGAGCGCGCCGAAGGGGAGCGAGAAGGTGCCGTTGTCGAGCGTGCCCCGCACCTCGAGGCTGCGCGAGACGAGGCGGTCGGCGAGAAAGGCGCCGCCCACGTACACCTCGGGTTCGGTGCCGGTGAAGGGGGCGATCAAGGGCGTGGCGTAGGGCGCGCCCACGCGGTCGACCACGACGGCGCCGCGCGCGCCGTCGAGCACCGTCATGGTGTTGATGGCCGCGAAGACGTCGTCGGTGCCGTCGCCCGTGAGGTCGTCGAGCGCGAAGGTGCAGAAGCCCGACGCGGGCGTGCGCGAGAAGGTGTTCCAACGCACGGCCCCGTCGGCGCCGCGGAGGGCCGTCGGGCGGTACACGTTGGCCGGGTCGAGGCGCCCGAAGAACACGTCGAGCGCCCCGTCGGCGCGCCGCAGCGGGAGCACGTCGAAGAGCGAGCGCGACCCCACGGGGCCCGCGGCCTCGCGCGAGCGCCACACCTCGCGCGCGCCGTCGGGGGCGAGGGCCACCACGTCGCGGCCGTCGAAGGCGACCACCTCGCGCGACCCGTCGCCGTTCACGTCGGCGATCATCGCGGGCCCGAAGTTGGGACGCTCCCAGCGCACGCGGGGCGGGGCCGCGAGGGTGGCCCCCGCGACGTCGAGGCGCACGAGCACGGGTCTGCTGTCGCGCACGATCACCGCGCGCTCACCGCCGCTGCGCGCGAGGGCGCCCGCGATGGGCGCGGCCCCCGCGTTGGTGCCCGCGTAGAAGCCCCCCACGCGCATCCCGGGGACGGTGAACTCGGCGCCCACCACGCGGTTCGTCGGGGCCATCGCGCGGTCGAGCGCGAGGAGGTACCCGTCGCTCGTCACCAGCACCGTCTGCGGGTACGGACGCGAGAGGCGATCGCCCGTCGTCGCGACGCCGACGGTGGCGCCGAGGGGCGCGCGGTACGTGCCCAGCGCGCGCGGCGCGTCGCCCGCGAGGTCATATCCTGTCACTTCGGTGACGACGCGGCTCTCGGGCGGGAGCGCCGGGTCGAAGGGCGCCGCGATGAGCTCGAGCGCGGGGTCGTCGTCGAGCTGCACGAGCAGCGGCCGCGCCGCGGCGCGCTCGCGGGCGAGGAGCGCCGCGTCGGTGCTCCGCAGCGGGCGCACGGCGGGGATCGACCACGCGCTCGTGAAGCCTGCCCCGGTGAAGCGCCGCGCGACGAGCGCGCGGTCGTCGTCGACCGTGAGAATCACGGGGCGCCCGTCGCCGAGGG
>CAISKJ010001509.1 GCA_903885885.1 uncultured delta proteobacterium | reverse complement strand
TTGCCGTCGCAGTCGCCGAAGCCGGCGTCGCAGGTGACCGCGCGGCACACGCCCGCGACGCAGGCGTGCCCGTCGGTGTGCGGCAGGTCGCACGCGCGGCCGCACGCGCCGCAGTGCGCCACGGCGGTGAGCGTGTTCGTCTCGCAGCCCGTGTTGACGCGGGCGTCGCAGTCGCCGTAGCCCGCGCGGCACGAGAGCACGCAGGCGCCCGCGGCGCACGTCGACGTCGCGTTGACTGTGCTGCACGCGTTGCCGCAGCGGCCGCAGTGCGTGGCGCTCGTGCTCACGTCGGTCTCGCACTGCTCGCCCGCGGGGAGCACCACCCCGTCGCACTCGGCCTGCGGGGCGGCGCACATCACCGGCGCCGTGCCGCACATGCCCGCCGCGCAGGTCGGCGTCATGCCCGGGGCCGGCGGGCACATGCGAGCGCACGCGCCGCAGTTGAGCACGTCGGCCGAGGTGTTGGTCTCGCAGCCGTCGCGGCGGTCGCCGTTGCAGTCGGCCCAGTCGGCCTCGCACACACCGAGGCGGCACCCCGCGGGGCCGTCGCAGTAGGGCCCGTTGTGACTCAGCTGGCAGGGGTTGTCGCAGCCGTTGCAGTGGTCCGTCGAGATCTGAATGTTGGCCTCGCAGCCATTGGCCACGTTGCCATCGCAATTGCCCCACCCCGGCGCGCACGCCACGATGCGGCAGCGGCCCGTGTCGCACACGGCGCTCTCGCGGGTCATGGGGCACGCGGCGCCGCACGCCCCGCAGTTGAACGCGCTCGACGAGAGGTCCACCTCGCAGCCGTTCTGCTCGTTGCGGTCGCAGTCGCCGAAGCCCGGCTGGCAGAGGTTCACGCAGCGGCCCGCCGCGCACGTCGACGAGGCGTTGGGCGCCGTGCAGGTCGCCGCGCACGACCCGCAGTTCGCGGGGTCCGTCGCGAGGTCGACGCAGCGCTCTTCGCAGCACGACTGCCCCGTCGGGCAGCCACCGCCACAGGGACCCGCGTCGACCGGCGGCGACGGCACGTCGATCACGTCGGCAACGTCGCTCCCATCGAGCACGTCGACGACGTCGCTCGCGTCGGCGCGGTCGGCGGTCGCATCGGCGCGCACGAGCGGGAGCTCGCGAAACCCCTCGCACCCGAGCGACGCCACAGCGCCCAGCGCCGCGACAGCGGCGCACCACCGAGACCACATCGGGCCCCCCCGCTTCACGTCATCACCCGCATCGAGTGCGGGGTCCTACCAGAACTCCTCCGCGAACGCGACCCCTCGCGCGCCCTGCGCAATCCTCGGGCAGCGCAACTTCGCTTGCGACGCGGCGCGCGCTGTCTGTACGATCCGCGGCCCCCGTGATGAAGCCCGCTGCCGGTACGATGTTGGATGAGCGCTACGAGCTCGTGGCGCCCGTGGCCGACCGCGGCCTCGGCGAGAGCTGGCGGTGTCACGACAAGCAGCACGGCGACCGCGAGGTGAGCATCAAGCTCCTGCGCCCCCTCGCGGCGGGCGTCGTCGCGGTGCCCCGCGAGCTCGCCGACCACCTCAAATCGCTGCGCGCGTTCCGCCACGACAACGCGCTCGCGGTCATCAACCACGGCGTGTGGGAGGGGCGTCCGTACCTCGTGTACGACCCCTTCGTGGGCCGCTCCGTAGGGTCGGCCCTCGACGAGACGCGCGCCGCAAACACGCGCCTCGCGCTGCCGCTCCTCGAGGCCCTCTTCAACCTCGCCTGCCTCACCATCGAGGCCGCCCACCGCGCGCCGCGGCAGCTCCTGCACCTCGCCATCACCCCGGGCTGCCTCCTCTACCGCGACGACGGCCCCGAGGTGCTCGTGCGCGTGGTCGACTTCGGCCTCGCGCGCCACGCCGCGGCCGATCCGACGGCGCCCGTGCGCAGCGCCCGCGCGCTGCTGTTCCCCGCACCCGAGCAGCTCACGCCCGACGGCCGCACCGGCGCCCACACCGACGTGTTCTCCCTCGGCGGCCTGCTGCGCGAGATGCTCTCGCTCCCGCCCGAGCTCGGCCTCACGCTCTCGCCCGCGGGCCTCGAGCGCCGCCGCGACGACGTGCCCGACGCCCTGTGGGAGGTCGTCGCGCGCGCGATGGCCTCGCGCCCCGACGAGCGCTTCGCCTCCGTCGAGGCCCTGCGCGACGCGGCCTCGAAGGCCTGGCGTGGCCCCGTGCGTCCGAAGGCCCCCGCCCCCACCT
>CAISKJ010001508.1 GCA_903885885.1 uncultured delta proteobacterium | reverse complement strand
GGTGACGGTCGACGCCATCGCGTTGCCCGTGCACCCGGTGCTCCCGACGTGGATGTTGAAGCCGGGCACGGTGGTGCGGCCGTCGATGCGCAAGAACTTGTAGCCGCTCTGCCACGACCAGAAGAGCGTGCTGAGGTTGAGCGGCGAGGGCGCGGTGGCCTGGTTGCGGTGGTTGAGGTCGGCGGGCACGCCGAGCTTGAAGCGCAGCCCCGTGAAGCGCGTCCCCGCGGGCGCCGCGACGCGGCCGACGACGCGCGTGTTGGTGGCGCTCGTGCCGTTGGAGCAGGTGCCCGTGCGGTCTTCGAAGTCGAGGAGCGCGACGTTCTGGTACTGCCAGGTGCCGTCTTGATCGAGCGTCACGGGCAGCGGCGCGCCCGCCTCGGGCACCAGCTGAACATCGTGAACGTAGAAGCGAAAGTCCGTGGGGGTCCACGTGGCGTTCGTGGTGCCGAGGTTGGTGAAGGCCCCCGCGCACGAGAAGGGCGTCGCGCCGACCACGGCCTCGAAGCGAACCTCGACGGCCGTGCCTGCGGCCTGCACGTCGGACGCGCTCGCATCGGCGGGCGCGACGTCGGACGCGGCGTCGGCGGCGGGCGCGTCGTCGCCGTGAACGTGGTCTTCGCCGGCGTCGCCGTGGTCGTGGTCGTCGCCGCAGCCCGCGACGGCGAACGCCGCGAGGAGCGCCGCGGCCGCGCGGAGGGAGCTGATGTGCATGACGGTGTCTCCTGCGATCGAAGGGTGTGCGTCGATGGTCGTTCCGCGACGCACGGCCGTCAACGCGAGAGACGCGGATGCGACCGCGCGTCGCAGCGCACCGCGCGCACGCGCAGCGCACCGAGCGCCGCCGCGCGCGAGCACGTCGCGGATCCGTGCGGCGCACTCTTCGGGCAGAAAGGGCTTGGGGAGCACGGCGCCGATCTCGAGGAGGAGTCCGCTCGACGCGAAGGCCTCGTCGGCGTAGCCGCTCATGAAGATCACGGCGACGCCGGGCACGAGGCGCCGGACCTCGCGCGCCATGTCGAGGCCGCTCGCGACGGGCATCACCACGTCGGTGAGGAGCGCGTTCACGCGGGCGCCGTGCTCGCGCGCGAGCGCGACGGCGCGCTCGAAGCCGTCGGCCTCGAGCACGTCGAAGCCCTGGCGCGTGAGGCCGCGGCAGAGGGCGCGGCGCACGTCGCGCTCGTCTTCGACGACCAGCACGCACTGCCCCGCCACGGGCATCGAGATGCGCGGCGCGGGCATGGTCGGGTGCGACGCGCGCGACACCGACGGGATCACGATGCGAAAGCACGTGCCGCGGCCCGGGGCCGAGTCGACCGAGAGGGCGCCGTCGGCCTGCTGCACGAGTCCGTACACCGTGGCGAGCCCGAGGCCGCTGTTGCGCTCGGTGATATTGGTGGTGAAGAAGGGCTCGAAGATGCGCGCGCGCACCTCGGGGGACATGCCCACGCCCGTGTCTTCGACCTCGATGCACACGTGCGGCGGCTCGGTGCTCACGTCGAGGCGCGTGCGCAGCGCGATGCGCCCGCCGGAGGGCATCGCGTCGCGCGCGTTGAGCACCAGGTTGAGCAGCACCTGCTGGAGCTGCGAGGGCT
>CAISKJ010001507.1 GCA_903885885.1 uncultured delta proteobacterium | reverse complement strand
TCAACCTGCGCCGACGCTTGCAGTCACGCGGGACGTTCGGGACGCTGCCGCGAAGCGGCTTCGTTCAACATCCGTTGCGCGTGGGTGATGGCGCAGGGGGGGCTATCGGGCCTTCGCGATGGGGGCGATTGGAGACCCGGCTCATGAGCTGTTGAGGGTGAAGGGCCCGAGTAGTTGGCGCAGGAAGCCGACGAAGTCGCGGCGGAAGTTGTGGATGCCCTGGTAGAACGCCAGGTAGAGGTCGAGGCGGCACTTGCTGACACCGCGGAAGGGTCGGAGGTAGTTGCGCAGACCCAGCCAGAAGCCCTCGATGGTGTTGGAGTGGACCTCACGCACGCCGTCGCCATCGTCGTCCCGCGCCCACTCCTTGCGGTTGTGGTTGACGGAGAAGCGTGTGCGGCCGCGGTCGTCGAGGTCGTCGTAGGCGTGCCACTCGTCGGTGTGCACCTCGGTCGCCGGCGCTGTCACGCGCAGAACCACGGGCTCGATCGCCTTCACGGTGCTTCGGTAAGTCTGGCGCAAGAACACCTGTCCGGACTCGCGGCCAATCACCCCGAGGATGGGAGGCCGATCGTTCTCGAAGGTGCCGTGGCCGTTGAACTTGTTGCCACGCCGACGCGGCGGGTCGTCAGGCTCGGGATGCGGCCGTCCCTTCTCACCGGCGTTCTGATACATCTCGTCGGCTTCGACGACGCGGTCGGGCAGTGCTGAGGGGGGAAAAGCGTTCGAGGGCCATGCCCTGAACGCGGTGACGGAAGGTCATCAGGTGGCGTCGACTGAGGTCGAGTTCCTGCGCGAGGTGGAGGGTGGTGACGCCCTGGCAGAAACCGCGAAGGATCATCACCAGCCGCGCGGGCGAGAACCGCACGCCCTGGAGCGGGGTGTTCGTGAAGACGTTGAAGACCTTGCCGCATGCGCGACAGCGGTAGTCCACGACGGGCGCGCGGTGCCGATCGTGCGGTGCCTGATCGGCGGGGAGTTCGTGGTCCTGCGGGCAGCGCAGCCCCTTCGGGTGGAGCACCGACAGCAGCAACTCGTAGCAGGCCGTCTCGTCGAGCAGGTCGTCGATCGGGAAGAGCATGGCGTCCCGAGTCGTAACCACGCCCGGAGCTCCGTGGAAGGGGGACTTCACCCCGAACAGCTCATGAGCCGGGCCTCCAAGCGCCCCCATCGTCAAGGCCCGATAGCCCCCCCTGCGCCATCACCCACGCGTAACGGTTGTTCTGTGCACGCTCGCGGTACAACTCACGGGTCGAGCCCTCATCGTGGAGGACGCGCGCGTCGGGCTCGGCCTCCGCGATGACCGAGAGGCGCTCGCCCTGGGCGTCGTCCTCGACGCAGGCGAGGTCGAAGGCTGCGGGCCACGCGGCGTCGCCGATCTCCGCGGCGTACTTCACGAGGCTGTTGATCGCGCGGAGCGCGTGGCGCGCCTCACGGATGTGCGTCGCCCACCCTTCGAGCACCCAACGATCGGTGCCCGTGTAGGTCGCCGAGAGGGCCGCGAGCACGGCGTCGAAGGTGGGGGTCTTCGAGGCGTTGTCGTTCTTCGCAGCGGTGGTCATCGTCGTCGTCTTTCTGCGCGGGCGAGGCCCGGCCGAGGGCCCGCGCACGCCGCAATGGCGCGCCCCGGGCGCCGCCGACGCCGAGGTCGATTGGCGCGAGGGCGCGACCCTCGTGCGGTACGAGGTCTACAGCCTCGTCAGCGAGACGCACGAGGGGTGGTGTTCGAGTGAGCGCCGACGCCTGCGGCGTTTGCTCGAGCCCTCAAGCATACTCGCGCCGCGGTGACCGAAAACGGCCTCACGCCGCGACCGGAACCGCTCCAATCTCGGGCCATTCGGCCGATAGGGCGGGTTCGAATCCCGCTCCCCGAACCGAGACTTCGCCCTTCTGCGAAGACATTTCCAGCGGCTCGCACCCCGCTGCGGATCCAATCGCGGATCCAATTTGAGGCCCGCGAAGCGAGGCCGGGAGAACCGGGAACAGGTCGCCGAAGCCCACCCCGCGCACCTCGTCGGCGAGGCGCACGTAGATCAACGTGGTGCTCGTGGTGGTGTGCCCGGCGCGGAGGGGCTCCCGGCGGGGGCCGCGAGCGCGCGGCGGGTGCCTACGCGGCCGCTCCTGCACGGGCTCCTGCGGCGCGCCTTCGGGCTCTCGCGCACGCTGCCGCGGCACCTCGTGGAGCGTTTCGCGAAGCGGGTGGCGACCCTCCCCCGCAGCACCGAGGCCGAGCGTCTGGTGGTGCAGCGCGTGGGGCAAGACCTCTTTCGCGACGCGCTGCTCGACGACTGGCAGGGCTGCTGCGCGGTGACGGGCCTCGCGGTTTCGTCGCTGCTTCGCGCGAGCCACATGAAGCCGTGGGCGAAGTGCGCGAGCGACGACGAGCGCCTCGACGTGTTCAACGGCCTCCTGCTGTCGGCCAACCTCGACGCGGCCTTCGACGCGGGGCTGGTGACCTTCGACGACGCGGGGCTGATGTATGCTCCCCGACGCTGCCGCCCGACGCGCGCGCGCGGCTCGGGTGGAGCGGCGCGCTGCGCCTGCGGCGCATCGAGGCCGCGCACCGCGCGTACCTGGCGTTTCACCGCGCGAACGAGTTCAAGCGGAGCATCGCATGAAGTTCCCGTGCTGCGGGGCGTGCTCACGCCCGCCCTGGTTGCGCGCCATGCCGAACGCGTGCGCAATGGGAGGCGGCGCGGCGCGTTCAGCGCAGGCACCGTTCACAGGACCTGTGAACGCGTTTACATGAAAAGTAAACGCTGACGGCTGCGACCTCGCACTGTCAGGCCGCGGCGCCGCCCGCCGG
>CAISKJ010001506.1 GCA_903885885.1 uncultured delta proteobacterium | reverse complement strand
GCGCGCCGCCGTCGGCGCTGACGCGCTACGCCCACGCAGCCCGACACGCCTCGGGCGCGCGCAGCAGAAACTCTCGCTCCACCGTGTCGAGCGTCGCGCGCTGCGCGGCGTACACGGCCTCGGCCTGCTGCGCCGCCGCGGCCACGCTCTGCCCGAAGGCCGCCGCCCGATCGCGGAGCTGCCCCGGGGCGCCCGACATCACGCCCGCACGCACAAGAAGCGCGCGGCGCGCCGGGTCGACGAACACGCGATCGACCTGCGTGAGCGAGTCTTCGAGGCCCGACAGCACCTGGTGCGCGTGGCTCTCGAAGGCCGCCGCGCGGCGCGTCGCGAGCGTGCGCAGCGCGTCGTCGTAGGCCGTCGTCGACTGCTTCTGCGCGGCCACGAGCGCGCCCTGCTGGCGCTCGCGCTCGGCCTGCAGCTGCTTGAGCTGCACCGCCGCGCGGTCGGTGTCTTCGCGGATGCGACGCATCTCGGCGCCCACCCGCTCGACGCGGGCGCGGGCCTCGTTGCGCGCGCTCTGAATCGCCCCGAGCACCTCTTCGGCCTGCGGCACCGTCACCCGCCGCGCGGGCCGCGACGCGCCGAGCTCCTGCTCGATGCGCGCGACCTCCTGAGAGACGGTCGACTCCTGTGTTCGCAACTCGTCGAGGTGGCGCGTCAACGCCTTGATCGCGTTCTCCTTGCCGCCGCGCATCTCGCCGAGGCGCGCGGTCTCCTTCTGGGCGGCCGCGATCCCCTGCTGACGCTGCAGCAGAGAGTTTCGCATCCCGTCGAGCTCGTCGTTGTGCAGCTCGAGCTTCGCGCGCCACTCGTCCTTGCCGAGAAACGCAGGCTCCTTTTTCGCGTGCTCGCGGAGAACCTCCTCTTTCGCTGCGATCGCCTGCGCGTAGGCGTTCGCGTCAGACTGCAGCGCCACGATCTCCGCCGCTTTGCGCTGAAGATCCTCGGCGAACGACGCGAGCGATTGCATGTGGGCGTTGCCTTCGCTCCGCACCGCCGCCGCCTCGCCGCGCAGGTGGTCGAGCTCGTCGAACTTCGTCGCCCAGCGCACCACCACCTTCGCGGTGTTGATCTCCTTGAGGGCCTCCGCCTCGCGCTGCGCCAGCGCCGCGAGCTCGCCGTCGGAGCGTCGGAGCTGCACGCCGAGCTCGTCTTGCGCGCGCGCGATGGCGGCCTCTTGCGCGCTCCACGCCTCGGCGGCCTGGCGGGCCTGCGCGAGCGCGGGCGTCTCGGGTGCGGGCGCCGTCACCAGGTCGGGCGGCAGCGTCGGCGCGAAGGGCAGCGTGTCGGGCCACGACTGCGGCGTGTCGGCGCCCGCGAGCTTGCACAGCTCGGCAAACTTCTCGCGCAGGTACGGGAGCGCCTTGGCGTACAGGCCCCGCACGCGCATCACATAGTCTTGATAGTTGGCCTCGGCGCTGTCGAGCCTGGCGAGGTCGGGCTTCTTCTCAGCGCGAATGGCCGCGAGGAGCTTCGCCGCGATCTCGCGGAGCTGCGCCGCCGCGGGCTCAAACTGTTCGAGCAGGCGGGCCTGCTGCGTACGGCTCGACGCGAGCTCCTTCTCTTCGAGGGCGGTGGCGTGCTCGTGGGCGAGCGCGGGCACGCGCGCCATCTCCCCGAACGACGCGCGCTGGCGGTCGACCTCGGCGCGCAGCGAGGCCACGAGGGCGCTCATCGCGCGGAGGTTCGCGTCGTCGTCGCCCTGAAAGCTGAAGCGCCCGACGACCTCGTACACGTCGGTGAGCGACGCGAGCTGCGCGGGGTCGCGCGGGCGCCACAGCGCGCTCGTCGAGAGCACCGCCGCGGGCGCGAGCGATCCGGCGCCCGGCACGTCACGGAGAACATCTTCGTAGTCGCGCACCGCGTCGCGCGCGGCCGCGTGGGTGCCGGCGAGCGCGGCGATGACCCGGTCGAGGTCGTCGACGGCCGCGAGGTAGAAGCGCACGTACGCGTGGCGAGGGTCGGCGGTAGCCATAGCGGGTGTCTCGTCTCCGTCAGTGGGCGCCGAAGAGCTCTTCGAGGGCGCGGATGTCTTCTCGCGCGCGGCGCGCGTCGGCGTCGATGGCCGCGAAGTGCGTCGGCCAGATGCGCGTGCACTCGCTCCGCGCCCAGCGGCGCAGCGACTGCTCGCCCTCGCGGTCGAGCCACGAGTCGTGCACCGTGCGCACGGCCTCTTCATGGTATTTCTGCAGCCCCCGCGGGTGCTTGGCGAGCGCCTCGAGGAAGTTGCAGATGCGCTCCACGTCGGCGCGCACGCGCCCGAGCATGCGGCTCCAGTCGCGCGGGATGGGCTGCCCCGGCACCGGGTACCCCACCTTCACCGCGGGCTGTTGCGGCTGCGCCTGCGCGGGCGCGTCGCCCCGGTTGCGGAAGCGGTCGATCACGTCGGCCACGCGCGACGTCGGCTTCATCTCCACGGGCTGCGTCGGAAACTGCCCCGACGGCGCCTGCGGAAAGCCCGCCGGGGCGCCCTGCGCGGGCGACCCGTAGGTCGCCGAGGGGATGCTCGCGAGGGGATCGTTGCGCGTCGCCTTGTCGGCGATGTCCATCCCGAAGAAGAGCTCGAGCCCGCGCATCTCGCGCTCGCGCATCTCGCGGTCGCTCGGGTCCGTGGCGTCGAGAATGTCGATGATCTGCCGCGCGAAGTAGCGCGACAGCACCTCGAAGGCCACGTCGGCCTTGGCGAGCTCGCGGTTCTGATACCGCAGCACGCTCTCGCTCACCTGCCCGCTGCGCCCGAGGGCCTCGATGCGATCGAGGAGCGCCCCGCCCGGCGGCAGGAGCAGCTCGAGGCGCCCGCCCTGATGCTCCGCGCGGAGAAACAGCTCGCCCAGCATGCGCTCGATGCTCTCGCGCGCCGAGTCGCGGAAGTCTTCGCCGAGGCCCGCCACGCGGGCCGCCACGCGCTCGCGCATCTGCTTGCGCATCTCGGCCTCGACGGCGGTCTCGTTCATGAGGCCCGGCGAGGGCATCTGCCGGCGCTTGCTCTCGGCCTCCTCGGGCGTGAGGCGCGCCGTGAGGTCGTGCTTGATCTCCGCGATGCGCTTGTTGGCCCGCGCCGCGCGGGTGTTCGAAGCGTCGGTGCTGATCTCGCTGTCCATGAAGCGCGAGAGGTTGGCCTTGATCGCCGGGAGCAGCCCCTCGGCGTCTTCGCCCGTCACGATGTGCTCCCACAGGGTGTCGAAGAGCTGCTCTTTTCTCCGCTCGAACTCCTGCTCGTTGAGCTTCTCCTTCACCTCGACGAGGAGGCCCCGCAGGCGCGTTTCGAACTCCGCGAACTCCTTGCGAATGCCCTCCACCGAAGCCACATCGAGGGCCTCGAGGTCTTGCGCGAGGTAGCGCCCGATGGACGCCTGCAGCTGGTCGAGGCCGCTCACGGGCTGCGTCTGGTTGTAGTAGTCCTGCACCTGACGGGCGACGGGGTGCGCCGCGTTCACGCCCTGGTGCGCCCACACCTTGCTGTACGGAAAGACCCGGTCGATCGCCTGGTCTTTGAAGTTGCGCACCGCGAGGGCCCAGTGCCAGTTGCCGTTCTCGTCGGCGTGGTCGAAGAGGTCGACCTTCGTGAGCACCACAAAAACACGGTCTTTGAGGTTGATCGAGCGGTCGGCCCGCTGCATCGCGCGCAACAGGTCGAACTCGGCCTTCACCAGCGAGGGGCGCGTGATGTCCTTCACGAACACCGTCACGTCGACCTCGCTCGCGAGGGCCTCCTCGGTGTCTCTCCGCGCCTTGTCGCTCGGCGCGTCGATGCCCGGCAGGTCCATGAGCACCACGCCCGGCATGGCCCCTCGCACGGGGATCACCACCGTCACGAGCTTCACCGCGCGCACGCCCGCGTAGGGCCGGTTGCTCGCGCGCGTATCTTTCAGCGCGATGTACGGTCGAATGAGGTCGGCCAGCTCGTCGAGGCTCTGCGCCGTGAGCGTCTGCGCCGGTCGGTTGAGCCGCGCCTTGATCTCGCCCATCGTCATCGCGATGTCGCGCAGCTCCTCGTAGGCCGAGCGGTCGCGGCTCGACGCGCGGTCGTGGTCGTCGATGTCGTAGCCCGTGCGCGCGCGGTACGAGGCCTTCAGGCGCGCGAGCTCGGCGTCGGAGAGGCCCTCCCAGCGCGCGGCGCTGCCCGCCTCGAGCGCGTCGAAGTAGCTCGTGATGCGCTGCTGAAACTCGTCGCGGCCGTAGTACTCGACCACCGCGCGAAACTCGCCCTCGGCGCCGGGCTCGACCACCGTGGTCGACCACGTGCACCGCTCGGCCTCCGACGGCAGGAGCTTCTCGCACTGGAGCCACGCGGAGAGAAAGGCGCTCTTGCCCTGCTTCTCGAGCCCCACCACGCCGATCTTCACCACCCCCTTGCTCAGCCGCCGCGTGCGGTGGGCCGCGCGCTCCTGCAGGTCTTCGAGCTTGTGGCGAAGCTCGACGAGCTGCCGCGCGCTGTCGCTCTCGGGCTTGAAGTACCCCGCGAAGCGCTCGGTGAGCTGCCGGTAGCGGTTGATCCGATCGCCGAGGGCTTTGAGCTCGCTCGCGCGCTGCTTCCGAGTGTCAGGGCTCCACATCGCCGGTCACGCCTCCGCCCCTTTCGGGCGGCGCGTTTCTACCACACAACAGCGCGCCCCTCCGGCCGTCTCGTCACGCCGTCGCCACGACCACCTTCGGGTGCACCACGGCCCCTTGCGACTCGGCCAGGCGCACGCCGGGCATGAGGCACTCGAGCACGTGGTCTTCGTCGGCGGGCTCCGAGCGCGTCGCCACCTTCTCCATCGCAGCGCTCGCGAAGCGCGCCCCGGGCGCCACCTCGATGAGCGCGCAGCCCGACGCCTCGGCCATCGCAGCGAGCGCCTCGCGCTCCTCGCGGGTGAGCTTGTAGCGCGTGACCGAGCGCCCCCGCTCACGCACGATCGCCGCCATAAGAGCGTCGGCCTTGCGCGCCTTGATG
>CAISKJ010001505.1 GCA_903885885.1 uncultured delta proteobacterium | reverse complement strand
GATGCTTCGCGCGAGCCCCATCGCGTACCGCGGCAACCCTGCGCTCGCGTGGGGTGCAGCGGCGCAAGACCCGGTGCCCCTCGACACCACGAACAACTGGTCGGCGACCGATGCGAGGGTGACGGCGCACCCGATGAACGGTGTTGATTACTGGCTCTCGCAAGAGTTCTGCGTGTGGGACGGTGGTCGCCTGCCGACGGAGGCGGAGTGGGAGTACGCGGCGCGTGGGAGCGCGGTAGGCGGCCTGGTGGCAGGCCGCGTGTATCCGTGGGGCAACACCGATCCGGTGGGGTACGGCACGGTGGCATGCGACCGCGCGCAGTTCAACTCCTGCGCTGGCGCCGACGGTCGGGTCACGCGTCGCGTGGGGAGCTTCGCGGCAACGGCGGGCCTCTTCGACATGGCCGGCAACGTGTGGGAGTGGACGGCAGACAACTACGCCGTCTACACATCGTGCAGAATGTCAAGCAAAAATCATCTATGCAATAAAAGTGCCACCGGCTTCCGCGTGATCCGCGGTGGGTCGTGGAGCGGCGGCGCTGCCTACCTGCGCGCCGCGTCGCGCCTCAGCAGCACGCCCGCGGGCCGCTACAGCTACCTCGGCTTCCGGTGCGCCCGGGACACGCCCTAGGCACGGTCTTGTGGCACGGTATATGCTAAAGGCTGTGCTGGCGCTCGTCCCTTGTCGCTCGAACCCTCGAGTCTTGCACAGTACTCTCCGGAGCCGCAGATCGCTGTGCGCAGCAGCCGTGGCCACCTGCGTGTGCGTTCGGCCTCCGCGCCGAAGTGCGCCTCTGCTACCTCGCCGCTCGCGCATCCTGTCCGTCGCCGGACCAGTTCGGAGCGCAGTTCGCGCCGACCGGAACACGTCTTCCCCTCGAGCAGCACACGTGTTCCGCTCGAGGCGGTGGCGGCCCGCCACCCCGCCGCCACCCCGTCGCCACTCCAATCCGCCACCCCACGATTTCGTGAAGCACTTGCAGTAAGCACTTTCGCGCGATGGCCCGCGCCTCGCACACCGCGTCGCTCCATGACGTCGCACGACGAGCGAGCGAAAGACATCCTCGACGTGTTGCTCGACGACCTGGGCACGCTGGAGCGCGAGTTCGAGGTTCCCGCGCCGCGCCCACAGCGCGCCGACCTTCGCTTCGCCCCCTCGCCGAAGCACACCGCGACACGCCGCTCGCTGGGTGTCCTCGGCCTCATGACAGAGGTGGCGGCGCTCTACGAGCCCTTCTCGTGGGCGCCCTCGATCGACGAGGTACAGGGCTGCCTTCGCAAGCTGCTCAACGCGCAACACGCCGGCACGCTGCACCCGTCGCGCGCGGTGGAGCGCATGTGGTTGCTCTGCGCGGGTCGCCCGGATGCGGCGCTGGCGCACTTCGGCGCGCTGCCGATGGCCGGGTGGCCGCCGGGGTTCTACGCGCTCCGCGGGTTGTCGTTGGTGATCGTGGTGCTGTCGGAGCTGCCGCGCAGCGACGACACCGTGGCGCTGCGGTTGATGGGCGCGCTGGCGACGCGGCAGGGCGCATACGCGGACCTGCGAGCGCACCTGGCGACGGTGCCGCGCGGGGCGAAGCTGCTCGAGGCCGTGGTAAGAGATATGGTGCTCGCGCAGGCCGCGGGCGGCGCAGAGGAGGCGACGATGGTCGACACGAGCGAAGCCAGGGCGTTGATTCAGAAGGTGCGCAACGAGGGCCGCAACGAGGGCCTCGCAGACGGTCGCCACGAGGGCCTCGCCGAGGGGCTGCGTCCCCTGGTGCGTCAGTTCGAGCGGCGCCTGGGTCGGCCGCTTTCCGATGCCGAGCGCGGTGTGCTCGCTTCGCGCCTTGACGTGGTGGGCCCCGACCGTCTCGGTGACGTGGTGCTCGACCTCGACAGCGCGGCGCTCGCCGCGTGGCTCGCGTCGCCGACGGCCACCTGAGCGCTCTCCTGCGCACGCGCTTCTCGTCGTCGCGCCGCGCGTCAACTTCTGTGTCGTCGGTGCACGAAAGTGGACCGTGCTCCTCCCCGCCCGCTATCGGCAGTGGCAACGGAGGAGACAGACAACCCGTGGAACTCACCCCACTCGAAACGCACAACGACCTGCCGTCGTTCGTCCCCGAAAAAGACCTCCGCACGGCCCTCTCGGCCGCGCAGAACGTGGCGCGTCAGCGCGACGAGCTCGCGAGCGAGAACGCCCGGCTCCGCCGCGAGATCGAGGCCGCCGCGAGGGCGCGCCGCGAGATCGAGGAGGGCACCCTCGGCGCCGAAGGGGTCACCAAGCGCCTGCGCCTCCTGCGCGAGGCCCTGGTGCGCAAAGACCAGGAGATTCTCAACCTCAAGAGCTACCAGCTCGGCCACGCCAAGCAGCTCAAGGACGCGCACGAGGCCGCCGACCGCCTGCGCCGCGAGCGCGCCGAACTCGAAGACCGCCTGCGCTCCCGCGACGGCGCCTTCGGGGCCATCGAGCGCGAGCGCGAGAACCTCTCGCGCGCCCTCGACGGCGCGCGGCGTGACGGAGAGCGCGCCGCCCAGGTGGTGATGCAGGCCGACAGCGCCGTGGGCGAGTGGCGCGTGGCCCTCGACGCCGCCAACCGCGAGCTCGACGAGGCCCGCCGGCAGCTCGCCGAGCTGCGCAACGCGTGGCAGACCCTCGCCGCCGACCGCCAGCGCCTCGTCGAGTCGCACGCCCTCGAGATGACCACCGTGCGGGCCGACGCCGCCGCCGCGCAGGAGCGCACGCGCCGCGAGGCCGAGCGCGCCCTCGCCGACGCCACCGCCCGCTTCGACTCCGTGCGCGAGGCCCACGCCATCGCCCTCCGCGCCGCCGAAGACGATCACGCCTCGGAGCTCGCCGAGGAGCGCGACGCCCGCCGCGCCCTCGAGGGAGAGCTCGCCTCGGTGCGCGAGCGCCTCGCGCTCGTCGAGGCCTCACGCAACTGGGCCGACAGCGAGCTCGCCGCGGCGCGCGCGCGCCTCGACCTCGCCGAGGGCGGCCTCGACGGCCTCACCCGCGGCATGCACGAGGCCCACGCCCGCGAGATCGACGCCCTCACGCGCGCCCGCCAGCTCGAGAGCGAGAACCTCGTCGCGGCCTTCGAGGCCGAGCACCACGCCCGCGTCGTGCAGCTCGAGG
>CAISKJ010001504.1 GCA_903885885.1 uncultured delta proteobacterium | reverse complement strand
TCGGGGTCGTCGCCGAGGCCCGCGCGCTTCGAAACGTCGCGGAGGTCTTGCCACACGCCCGCCGACGCCGTCGCGTCGGAGAGGCCCACGACGCGGGCCGCCCTGCGCAGCAGCTCGACCTTGCCCTCGCCGTCGGAGAGGCGCGCCGTGCGCTCGCGCACGAAGGCAAGGAGCCGCTCGCGCTGCCCCGAAGCCTCGAGCGCGTTCATGAGCGCGCCGGCGAGCGAGTCGTCGTCGGGCGCCATCTGCACGGCGCGCTCGGCCTCGGAGAGCGCCGTGGCGGTGTCGCCCATCGCCCGCGCCGCGTCGGCCGCGCGCGCATGCAGCGCCGCCCGCGCCACGCCCTCGGGGAGCGCCTCGGCGCGGTTCACCAGCGTGGCGTAGAGCACCGCGTGCTGGCCGCTGCGCGCGAGCAGGCGCTCGAGCGTGGGCCACCCGTCGCGGTACTCGGGGTCGCGGCCCACCACCTCGCGCCACGCCTCGATGGCCTCGGTGAGCTGCCCCGCGGCCTCGCGCGCGGCGCCGAGCTCGGCCTGCCGCTGCGTGAGGTTGTCGGCCGTGGCCGAGTCGAGCCGCGCGCGCATCACGTCGGCCGCCCCGACGGGGTCGCCCGCGTCGCGGCGCGCCCGCGCCACGCGCAGCGCGATGGCGTCGTCGTCGGGGGTGATCTCCCACAGCATGGTGAGAATCACGGCCTCGGCGTTGGGGTCGTCGCGGCGGTCGCGGTGCACGTCGGCGAGCTTCGCGAGCACGGCGCGGCGCTCATCGAGCTCGGCCACCAGGTCGGCGCACTGCGCGAGCACGTCGGCGAGCGCCTCCCACTGGCCGCTGCGCTCGAGGAGGTCGCCCAGGGCGCGCATCGCGTCGACGTCGGTGGGGATGGTCTCGACCACCTCGCGCCACGCCTCGATGGCCGCGTCGACGTCGTTGAGGTGCGCCGCGTTCACCTTGCCGAGCTCGCGAAGCTTCGGGATGCGCACGTCGGGCGGACACCCCGGCGCGCCCACAGCGGCCAGCAGAAGGTCGCGCAGCTCGACGTACGCGCCGCGCGCCTTGAGGTCGTCCTCGACGAGGGTGAGCGCGTCGGTGTCAGCGGGGCTCTCGGAGAGGACCTCGCGCATCGTGGCGATCATCGCCGCGCGGTCGCCCTGGGCGCCCTGGAGCGCCGCGAGGTCTTTCATGTCTTGCAGGCGCTGCTCGGGCTCGGTCGAGGGCGCGAGCTGCGCGAGCAGGGCCGCGAGGTCTTGCACGCGGCCCGCTTGACGATAAAGGCCCGCGAGCTGACGCATGAGCGAGGGGTCGTCGCCCACGAGGGGCTCGAGGCACGTGATGGCGTCGTCGACCTGCCCGACCGCGGCGTACATCTCCGCGAGCGCCCTGCGAATCGTCGGGGTGTAGACGCTCGTGGGGTTGGTGGTCACGAACGCGATCTGCCGCATCGCGAGCTCTTCGCTGCGGCCCGCGGCGCCGTACGCCTCGTGAATGACCTGATAGGCGAACTCGTCGCCGGGATACGTGTCGAGCGCGATCTCCGCGAACGCGAGGCCGTGCTCGGGCCCCATGGCCACCGCGAGCGAGCCGAGCAGGCTGGCCGCGCGCGTGCCGTCGTCGGGCTGCGCCTGCGGCGTCTGCGAGCGCGCGATGAGCGCCTCGGCGAGGTCGCGCATCACGTCCCAGTCGTCGGGCGAGAGCTGGCAGAGCTCGTCGAGGCACGCGATGCGGCGCGCGAGGTCGCCCGCCTGCGCGAAGACGCCCGCGGCCTCGCGCAGCCGCGGCACGCGGAGCATCGGGTCGGTGACCACGGCGAGGGCCCGCTCGAGCAGCGGCGCCGCCGCCCGCAGGTTGCCGATCTGCACGTAGATCTGATAGGCGGCGTCGAGGGCCTGATATTGCCCGGGGTCGAGCTCGAACGCGCGCTTGTAGCAGGCCACGGCCTTGTCGGGGCGGCCTACGTTCTTCGCCCAGATCTCGCCCGCGCGGTAGAAGAGGTCGGCCGCCGACGCGGGGTCCGACCGCCTCCCGGCGATCTGCTCTGCGAGCGTGGCGAGCTGCTGAAACTCGCCGCGCGTCGCATAGAACTCCCAGAGGTACGCGAGCGACTCCGCGTCGTCAGGGTTGGCACGAAGCCGTTCGTAGTAGGCATAGATCGTGGGGTCCATCCGAGCGGCGCGAACCTATCACGCACGCACCGCCTACAACACACTCACGACATACGATCGAAGTGTTACCGGAACACGGCGCCGTGACGCGCGGAGACGTGACCGCTCAGCGACCGCCGTTGAGGATCTGCGTGGGCACCTGCAGCACCTGCGACGCGGGGTTGGGCTGGTTGTTGGGGATGCCGTTCACGCCGGGAATGGGCAGTCCGGGCACGGGCCCCGCGGTCGCGCCGTTGTTGAAGCCCGGCACCGACGGCGTGGGAATCGACGGCGGGCGCCCCGTGCCCGACTGGAACCACGAGCGGCCCATGGAGCGCGCCGCGGCGTACACGGCCTGCGCAGCGGCGAGGCACGGGGTCTCCGTGATGCCGCGGTGCTCGTTGCGGCAGAGGCCGTTGAGGTCGTCGCGGAGGCGGTCGTCGATGCGCGTGCGGCGCCCCTCGGTGCGGTCGAGCGCGAGGCCCTGCCCGCCGTAGTTGCGGTACCCGAAATCGTGGCGGTTGCACGCGCGGTTGAAGCTGTCGCGGAAGGGCCCGGAGATCTCTCCGAAGCTGCACCCATCGGCCGACCAGTCGAAGGGCGGCGCGTGCAGGGTGCGCATGTTCTGAAAGGTCTCGAGGGGCACGTTCATGTACCCGTCGGCGGTGAGCGTGAGCAGCGAGCGCGGCGCGTTGGCCGGGAGCGCGGTGCCCAGCGCGGGCCCGCGGCTGCGGCCGCGGCGCGACGAGCCCGACGTCGCCCCGGGGCTGTTTCCGAGGGCGCCGTTGGCCACGTTGGTGGCCGCGCCGAGCACGGCGCTCACCGGGTCGTTCTGGGCCGTAAGGGTTGGTGTGGCGAGGGCTGCGGCGAGGCCGAGGGTGAGTGCGCGGGCGTGGGTTCGCATGCCGCGACGGTGCGCGAATCTTGGCGCGTTGACAACAGCGCCCCTTAGCGGAACACCTCGGCCAGCGGCACCACGCGCACGTCTTCGGGGCGCACGGGCAGCGGGTACGCGGCGATCTGCGCGTCTTCGGCCATCACCTCGGCGGGCTTGGGCGTGTCGTAGGTGATGGGCGACGGCGCGTTGGACCCGATGGCCTGCGCGAGCTCCTGCGCGTTGGGCGCGATGATGGCCACCCAGAGGTCTTGCGCGGTGAGGTTGCGCTGCGCCGCGGCGCGCACCGCGTCGGGGGTGAGCGCCGCCCACGCCGCGCGGGTGCGCGTGGCCCACGTGCCCTCGGCGTTGCCCGTGAGCGCGTCGTCGATGGCGTAGCCGAGGCGCGCGGCCTCGGTCTGCGTGTAGAGGCCGACGTACCCGTCGAGGAAGCCCCGCACGCGCGTGAGGTCGTCTTGCGACACGCCCTCGCGCACCGTGCGATCGAGCGCGCGCACCGCGGCGCGCAGCGCGAAGTGCGCGGCGCGCGAGGGCACCGGGCGGATCCACACCGAGGTGTACTGCTGCCTGCGAAGCACGTTGGGGCGGGGGAAGCGCGTGCCGTTCTCCTGCTCGAAGTGCTCGGCGTAGGCGTAGTCGCCGTAGTTGAGCCCGCGCGCCTCGCGGATGGTCTGGTAGAGCACGCCCACGCTCTGGCGGTGCAGCCCGAGGTAGCTCGTGGCGAACTGCACCGCGGCGAAGTCGTCGTCGCGGCGCGTGATCGCGAGGGGCGCGCCGAGCGAGATGGCCGTGCTCGACGACGCGGGCTTGTCGACGATGACCACGTGCATCCCGTGGGGGCGCTCGACGGCGGGCGCGGGCGCGGCGTCGGCGCACTGCGCGGGAAGCGCTTCGAGGTCGCCGCGCACGGTGTCGACGAGGGCCGTGGGGTATCCGCCCGCGAGGCCCACCGTGATGCGCGCGGTGCAGAAGAGCCGTCGGTAGTGGGCGCGCACGTCGTCGAGGGAGATGCCCTCGAGGCCGCGCTCGGTGCCCACCGGCGGGTGGCCGTAGGGGTGCCCCGGGTACACGATCGACTGGAGGAGCTCCTTGCCGAGCGTCTCGTCGCTCGACCCGCGGAGGTCGAGGCGCAGGTCGGCGAGGCTCTGCGTCTTCACCCGGCGAAAGTCTTCGTCGGCGAAGCGCGGCGCGAGCAGCACGTCGCGCAACAGGGGATAGAACACCGTGACGTGGTCGCGGTGCGCCTCGCCGGTGATCACCGTCTGGTCGCGGTCGATCTGGTAGTGGATCTCGGCCGACATCGGAAACAGCCGCCGCGTGAGCTGTTCGAAGCTGAGCGCCTGCGTGCCGCCCTCGACCATGAGCCGCGCGACGAGGCGCGTGAGGCCCTCCTTGCCCGTGGGGTCGTCGGCGCTTCCGCCCTGCAGCACGATGCGAAAGGTGACCCGCGTCGAGGCCTCGTTGCGGAGCTCGACGACGCGCACGGGCTCGCGGCGCGCCGGGGGGGCGACCTGTTGCACGGGCTCGCGGCTCACGCGCGGGTCGACGACGGGCGCGGGCGCGGGGCGCGCGCTCGCGCAGGCGGCGAGCGTCGCGACCGAGGTGATGTAGGCGAGGCGCATCGCGGTGCTCATTGCGCCCTCCGGATGCGGGGGGCGGGGCTGTTGGGGCCGGCGTGCACCGCGCCCGCGGGTGCGCTCGCGGCGGGCGCGAGGGTGACCACCGAGCGGCGCGCGTCGGTGAGGTAGGTGCGGGCCACGCGGGCCACGTCGGCGGGCGTCACGTTCGAAAGCCTGTCGTGATAGACCTGAAAGGCCATGGGCTCACCGGTGAGGGCCATGAAGCGCGCGACGGTCTGCGCGGCGTCGGAGGGCGTCTGCACCGAGAGCGGGAGGTGGTAGCGCAGGTGCGAGATGACCTCGGTGATGCGCTCGGGCGCCACCTCGCCGCGGCCCACGCGCGCGAGCTCGTCGGCGACGGCGCGCGTCACCTCGTCGTGGGTGATCCCCTCGCCCAGCGCGGCCTCGACCACGAAGAGCCCCGGGTCGCGGTGAAAATCACCGGCCCAGCTCTCGAGCCCGAGGAGCTTGGACTCACGTACTACAAGTCGCTGGTACAGGTCCGACGACTCGCTGAAGGCGAGCGCGTGCACCACCTCGAGGGCGGCCGTGTCGGGCGTCTGGAGCGTGAAGCCCGGCGCGCGGTACCCGATGAGCACGCGCGGCGGCGAGGTGCCCTCCCACGCGAGGGCGCGCGCGCGGGCCGCGGTCTGCGGCGGCTCCACGGGGATCACCGGCGCGGCGCGGTGCGACTGCCACGCGCCGTAGTGCTCGGTGACGAGCGCGAGGAGGCGCTGCCGGTCGACGTCGCCCGCGGCGATCACGGTGCAGTTGTCGGGGGTGTAGAAGCGCCGAAAGAACTGCTGCGAATAGGCATAGTACCGGGGCATCGCCTGAATGTCGGCGAGGTATCCCATGGTCGTGTGGCCGTACGTGTGGCGCGTGAACGCGAGCTCGCTCAGCGTCTCCCACATCTGGT
>CAISKJ010001503.1 GCA_903885885.1 uncultured delta proteobacterium | reverse complement strand
GCCGTCCACTGGTACTCCGCCTGGGAGGGGTGCGCCTTGACCTTGAGCTCGCTGAAGGTGTTGAGGCCCGCGTGCGCGGCCAGCACCTCGTCGATCACCGAGGCGAAGAGGTAGAGGTCACCTTCGCCCGCGAAGCCCTGCTCGTCGAGTTCCATCGTGGTGCCCACGCCGCGCACGGGCACGCCCTTCACGAGGCGCTCGACGGGGCGCGTGCCCACGCCGCGAATGGCCTCGATGCGAAGGCGGTTGGCGCGGCCCGCCTGACGGTCGACGGCCGCTTGAAAGTTGTAGAGGTCGAGCACCGAGCGCAGCGCCTCGGCGTCGGCGAGGGAGCGGTAGTTGAGCGCCAGGTGCGAGATGAGCCGCCAGTGCAGCGCCTTGCCGAAGGGCGGGCGCACGGGCACCGACACGGGCGCGATGTTCTTGAAGCGCGCGAAGGGCGGCGAGCCCGGCGCGGGCACCGAGATGTCGCCGAGGCGCAGCTGCGAGGGCAGCGCGCGGTTGGTGACCGTCACCTCGATGGAGAGCGTCTCTTCGACGGGCGTGCTCGCCACGTCGCGCGGCGTGTGAATCGACAGCCACGTGTCGATGCCGTCGTCGAGGGGCGAGGTCGAGCGCCGCACGCGGTAGTACGCGGGCACGTCGTCGGGCGACACCGCGTGGAGAAAGTCGAAGAAGGGACGATACTCCTTGCGGTCGGTGCGGCCCGCTTGCAGGCCCGTCACGCGGTCGAGGGAGTAGACCTCCATGTGCTTGGGGTCGATCTCCGAGGCGCGGAGCAGGTACTCGTGCGCGTTGGGGTCTACCTTGATGGGGTCGGCGTCGCTCGCGAAGAGGTTGATCACCGGCGAGCAGTGCAGCTTGATGCTGTTCTTGTCGACCTGCGACGGGAGCGTCGGCGGGCGCTCGAACTGCAGCACGATCTCGAAGCGGTCTTCGCCGCGCGCCGCGAAGGCGTCGAGGCCCCGGATGTCGAAGAAATAGAACTTCGACGGCAGGGTGAAATACTCCTGCAAGAGGCGGTACCCGCCGGGGGCGAACCGGGGCCACGGGAGCAGCGCGCACTCGGGGTCGAAGCCCACGGCGCGCACCGCGCGCTTGCCGATGTCGATGCCCTTGGCGCCCGCCGAGAGGCCGCGCACGCTCACGTTCTTGCAGTAGTGCGACAGCCAGAGAAAGAGCATCGAGCTCGTGCCCGCGTCGCCGTGCAAGAAGATGCGAATGCCGTCGGGGTGAAACACCGCGGCGCGCCCGGCCTCGTGCGTTTGCAGCTGGATGCGCAGCGCGGGCTGCGAGGGCTTCGACTGGTCGAGAATGACGTCTTGGAGGGTGACCGGGAGGAGGTCTACGTCGGCCGAGGTGCGAAAGCGGCACGCGGTGCCCTCGGCGGGCGAGGCCGCGAGCTCGGTGCCGCGCGCGATCTTCTGCCGCGTGCGGAGCGCGCCCGCGACGGGGGTAAACTCGACGATCGAGCACGCGGGCAGCGTGCGAAGGTAGTGCGGGAGCAGCAGGTCGGTGAGCGTGTGGATGATCTCGGGGACGTCGTCGTCGAGGCGCTCGCGCACGCGCGCCGTGAGGAACGAGAAGCCCTCGAGGAGTCGCTCGACGTCGGGGTCGCCGCTGCGCTCGGCCAGGAGGCCCGCCACCGCGGGGTAGGCCCGACCGAACTCGCGCCCCAGCTCGCGCAGGTAGGTGAGCTCGCTCTGGTAGTACTTGCTGAACACCGACGGCTCCCAGGTAAGAGGGTGCGGAGCTTACTGCCACCCCCACGATCGCGTCACCATATCAGACCGCCCCGCCAACGCGGCGAGGATTCCTTTCGCGCCCCGATCTCGGGCCGCCGCACGCCGCGGGGCTTCGGGTAGGATCCGCGCCGTCGTGCGTCGTCTCCTCGCATCGCTGCTGCTCCTCGCCGCGCCCTCGTGGGGCTGCGTCTCCAGCGACGCCGAGCCCGTGTGCCCGACCACACAAACGCTCGTGTGCCGCGCCGTGGGCGACTGCCGCTGCGGGCCTCCGTGCGTGCTGGGCGCCCGCTGCCCCGCGGGCATCGCGGGCACGCCGCAGTGCCTCGAGCTCGCCGACTCGCCCGGCATGGGCGTG
>CAISKJ010001502.1 GCA_903885885.1 uncultured delta proteobacterium | reverse complement strand
GTCGCGCGTGGCGCTCGGGATGGGCGTGTCAACCCGCGCCGACGCTTGCAGTCACGCGGGACGTTCGGGACGCTGCCGCGAAGCGGCTTCGTTCAACATGCGTTACGCGCGGTGATGCTGTAGTGGCGCCGGAGCGGGCTTGACGACTGGCCTCATTGGAGGCCCTATCCACCTATCCACAGGTGCTCGCGTCGTTGAGCGGTCGGTACTTCTATGTCTGGAGCACGCCCGACCGGCGTCGTCGCGAGATCGACGTGTTCGAGCGCCCGCGGGCGCCGGGCGTCGGCGCCGGGCGTCGCCGCCGTGCGGGTTGGCCACTGGGCACCGGGCTTCGGCGGGGGGCTCCGCTGGACCCCGGGCGAGCGGCTGTTCCATGAGTGGGGCTGCGGCACCCACTGCATGAACGGCAACCTCTACGACGTGCGCGGTACGACCCTGCGCAGCTTCGTCGGGAGCGCCGCGTGGACCTCTGACGACGGTCGGTACGCGGCGATCGCGAACGCCGCTGGCGACGTCGAGGTCGTGGAGTTCGAACATGGGCGCACGCACCAGGGGAGCAGCCGACACACGCCGTGCTTCTTCCCCATCGATGTCGTGTGGCGAGCGAATGAGGTGCGCGTGCGCTTCGCGTCGGAGGCTACAGCCCCCGTGGACCTTCACCCACGTCCCCCTCCCGTGATGCGTCGCGTTCGAAGCCGCTTCGGGTCCCGAGAAGGAGAGCAGTGAAGTCGTGCGTAGAACCCCGATCGGAGCGCTGGATGAGTACGTGGGACACGTCCTTCGCGGCGAGGAGGTGCCGCGGTCGTGGTTCGTCGAGAACGCACCCGCTGGCGACATTCACGCGCTCTGGGACGCCGAGCGGCGCCTCCTGCCGTTGATGTCTCTCGGTGTGCTCGTCGGCTCCCACGAAGCCCTCCTCCAGGTTGCGTGCGAGCTCGCGACCCTCGGCCTGAGCTCCGTCGAACCGCGCTGCGAGGCGGGATGGCAGGCGGTTCAGACGATTCGTGATCGGGCGATGGATGCAGCCCCGTCGGATGAACCGTTCGACCTCGGACCCGTGCCAGAGGACGCCGATCCGTCCACGTGGGAGGAGCTCGACCAGGCCCTGCAGTCTCTCCACGAGGCGGCCGAGGGGATCGCCTTCGAGCGTCGAGACGCTCAGACCTGCGACGCGATGATGTGGCTCGGGGACGGCGTCATCGATCTCATCGCGCGCCATCGCGCCAACGATCGCGAACAGGTCGAGGCAGAGCTCGTGGAGCTGTTTCGATGGAGGCTCGCCTGTCCGCCGCGGGATGCGATCGAGCGCCTCGCGGGCGCGTAGGGCGCGGATCGCGAAGAGGCTTGTGGCGAGGGCATTTCGTGAATCTCGAGCGGGTCGTGACGCCCCGCACCTTTTCGGCAAATTCCAGTGAGACTGAAGGCTATGGCGCCATAGTCTTCGGCGGCACAACCACCCTGGGCCTGGTCGACGCTCCCCTCACCGCCACCTATCCACATCCACGATCCACCCGTGGCGGCGCGCATTTGCCGGGAGTGCCCCGCGTACGTCAAGCGCGGGTGAGCACCCCGAGCGCCGCGAACTCGCCGAGGAGCATCGCGACGTCGTCCCAGGGGATCGCGGGCTCCCACGCGGCGGCGTCGCCCGCGCGGAAGCGCTTCGCCGTAGAGAGCTTTCGAACGAACTCCTCGGCGTGGGCCGACAGGGTCGCGAGCACCTCGTCGCCGTGCGTGACCACCAGCACCGCCTCGCCGTCGTCGTCTCTCGTGCGGCGCCACGCGAGGTCGACGTCGCGCGCGAGCACGGTGTCGCGCTCGATGGGCGGCGGGGCCTCTTCGGCGTGGAGCGCGACCCAGGCGTTGTAGAGGCCCGCGGGCGTGAGGCGCGCGACGGCGGCGCGGAGGCGCTCGAGGCGGGCGGCGAAGAAGGCCTCCCCCCGCGTGCGCCCGTGGGGGTCGCCGCGCAGCGGGCCCGGGCGCGGGGGCAGCGCGCGGCCGGCGACGTCGGAGAGCAGGTCGTCGAGGAGCGCGTCGCGCGCGAGGTCGAGCACGTTCACCGGGCGCAGCGTGAGGCACACGTGGAGCGACTCGGTGACGGCCTTCACGTGGTGCCACGCGCCCGCGGGGAGGTAGAGCACGTCGCCGGGCGAGAGGTCTTGCGCCACGAGGTCGGTCTCGTTGTACCCGTGCACGCCTGCGGCGCGCGCGGCCGCGTCGGGGATCACGTTGGTGAGCGGGCGATCGATGGAGGGCGTGCGCGCGTAGTACCAGCGCTTGGTGCCCGCGAGCTGCAGAATGAACATCGACGTGGTGTCGAAGTGGAGCCCGTAGCCCGAGCCCGGGGGCGACAGAAACGCCGCCACGTCGAGCTCGACGGGCACCGCGAGCGACGCGCGCATCGCGTCGGCGAAGGCCGCGAGGCCGTCGTCGGTCTCGTGGAGCCACTCGACCTGCACGGTCATCCCCGCGGCCACGAGGGCCTCCACCTGCGCGGCGTGAATGGCCAGCTCGGCGTGCTCGCCCTGCGCGTCGCGAAAGCCCGCCTTGAGGCGCCGCGGGTCGTCGGCGTGGGGGCCCGACGGATCCTCCGCGGCGGCGAGCAGGCGCGCCCGGTCGAAGAGGCCCGCGAAGCGCTGGCGATCGCCCGGGGCGTAGAGCGCGCGACGCTCCCAGTGGCGCTTGACGAAGTCTGAGACCGAGAGCGGCGCGATGAGGCTGGCGAGGTCGAAGGGTGTCATCGGAGGGTGATCGGTGCGGGGGGTGAGCGGGTCGTCGGCGCGCGCGAGCGTAGCCGTTTTTGCGGCCCCCACCCGAACATTGACGAGGCTTCGCGCGGGGCCCGTTGTGGCACACTCGCGGCCCCATCATGCGCGCACGCATCGGCCTCACCCTGTCGCTCGTCGCCCTCGGCTGCACCACGACGGCGCGCACCTTCGAACCGTCGCCCGACGCGGCCTTCGACGACGCGAAGCCGCTCGACGCAGCGCCCCTCGACGCGCCGTCGCCCGATGGCACCGCGCCCGATGCGCCGTCGCCCGACGCGGCCGTCGATGCGACCCTCGACGCGACGCTCGACGCGCCCGATGGCACCGCGCCCGACGCGCCGTCGCCCGACGCCGTCG